>USHT01000210.1 GCA_900554455.1 uncultured Collinsella sp. | reverse complement strand
CAACATGAAGTCCGTCTGCCACAATCTTTCGAGCTCCGTTGCCTTCACTCTGCAGGAGATCGCCCAGATCGATCCCGCCAGCCTTAAGATCGGCATCCATATCGACGCGCTCAAGAGCCGTCTGAACTAGCATCCGAAAACGGAGATTCAAATACCCATGATTGCAAAGACCATTCGCACCTGTTTTCCGATCGCTGCGGCTGCCGTTTCCGACAAGGCCGAGGAGATCAACAAGCTCAACGTCTTCCCCGTACCCGACGGCGACACCGGCACCAACATGTCGCTCACGCTCGCCTCGGTGACCAAGGAGCTCTCCGCTCTTCCTGCCGACGCCGACATGGAGGCCATCGCCGGCGCCATCACTCACGGCTCCCTGATGGGTGCCCGTGGCAACTCCGGCGTCATCACCTCGCAGATTCTTCGCGGCGTGGCCGAGGGTCTTGTCTCCGCCGACGAGCCCATTACGTCCGCCAACATCGCCTTCGCCTTCCGTCGTGCCGTCAAGGTTGCCTTCCAGGCTGTCCGTAAGCCCATCGAGGGCACGATCCTCACGGTCCTGCGCGATGTCTCGACCAAGGCCGATGAGTGCGAGAAGAAGAAGTTCTCGGCCGAGGACGCGCTCGACGCCATCGTCGTCGAGGCGTATCAGTCCGTCGCACGCACGCCCGACCTGCTGCCCGTTCTGAAGGAGAACGGCGTGGTCGACTCAGGCGCCTTCGGCTTTGCCATCTTCCTGGAGAACTTTGTTGCCGCCGCGCTTGGTCGCAGCACCGTTGTCGAGGATTTCTCCGCTACGTTTGACTCCGCCGGCTCTGCCCGCGATGCCGCTCTTGGCCGCGTTGAGATCGAGGCTAACGACGACTGGGAGGGCTCGGAGTTCCGCTACTGCAACGAGTTCCTCTTTAAGGCTGACGCTCCCTTTGACGAGGACGAATGCCTTAAGTTCCTAGGCTCCATGGGCGACTGTGAGCTGCTCGTGGGCGCCTATCCCGACTACAAGATCCATGTGCACTCCAATACCCCCAACCTGGTGCTCGAGCACATGCTGCAGCTCGGTCAGATCTATGAGGTCTTTATCCACAACATGGAGATGGAGGCCCACGACCGTACCGCTAAGATCCACGAGGATCAGGAAAAGGCCGCCGAGCCCGCCAAGGCCTTGGGCTTTGTCGCCGTTGCCGCCGGTTCCGGCGAGGCAGATATCCTCAAGTCCCTGGGTGTCGATGTGATCGTGTCGGGTGGCCAGACCATGAACCCCTCGACTGCAGACCTGCTGGGCGCCGTGGACCAGGTCAACGCGACCTCGGTCATCATCCTGCCCAACAACGGTAACATCCGCATGGCTGCCGAGGCCGCAGCCTCTGCCTGCACCGACAAGAAGGTCGCCGTCGTTCCCACCAAGACCGTCCCGCAGGCGTTCTCCGCGCTGTTCGCCGTCCTGCCCGATTCTGAGCTCGAGGACGCCGTTGCCGCTATGGTCGACGCCATCAGCGAGGTCCGCGATGGCGAGGTCACCCGCGCCGTGCGCGACTCCAGCGCCTCGGACGGCTCTCCGATTCATTCCGGTGACGTCATGGGCATCATCGCCGGCTCCATCGACGTGGTCGGTTCCGACGTGAAGCAGGTCACGCTCGACTGCATCAACCGCATGCAGGAGGAAGAGGAAGGCGACGCGCTGACGATTCTGGCCGGCGAGGAGCTGTCCGATGAGGCCTTCCAGGAGATCGTCGACGCTATCGAGGAGGCTCAGCCCGATCTGGAGATCGACGCCCATCGTGGCGAGCAGCCGCTCTATCCCGTGATCTTCTCGATCGAGTAGGCATCTGCCCATGTCCGAGCTCTGCTCCGTGCCGCGCGTCTCGGAGCGCTTTGCCCAGAGCAATGCGCTCGACGAGGATATCGCGCGACTCAAATATGTTTCGGGTAAACGTGAGGAGGCCCTTCGCCGTCTGGGAATTCGGACGGTGGGGGACCTCCTTCTCCATATCCCTCATCGATATCTCGACTTTACGCGTTCGTGGTCCATCGAGATGGCGCCCATCGGTACCGTGTGCACCATCATCGCCGCGATCGACCGTATCGTTCAAAAGCAGCCTCGCCCGCGTATGCAGGTGACCGAGGTCTCACTCGTTGACGAGACGGGCGTGCTGCAGGTCGCCTTTTTCCGCCAGCCATGGATTGCCCAGCAGCTTAAGCAGGGCGACCGTTTGGCTGTGATGGGCAAGGTCGAGTTTGCCTACGGTTTTAAGCAGATGGCCTCGCCGCATTTCGAAAAGCTCGAGGACGGGCGTGCCGCGGGTACCATTTTGCCGGTCCATTATGTGAGTGATGGCGTGAGCCAGGCGTGGATGCGCCGTATCGTAAGCGGCGCGCTTGAGGTCGTCGGTAATCCCTTCGATCCGATTCCCGCGCCGCTGCGCGCAAAGCGGAAGCTCATGAGCAATGCCCGCGCGTTGCGTTCGATCCACTTTCCCTCGAGCATGGCTGAGCGCGACATCGCACGCCGGCGTCTTGCCTACGAGGAGTGCCTCTACCTGCAGCTGGCGCTGCGCCTGCGCAACGATGGCGGCCTAGTCGATGTGGTGCCCTATGCCCACACCGCGGGCGAGCACCTGGCCGCACTCAAGCAAGCCCTGCCGTTTTCGCTGAGCGACGAGCAGGAGGCCGCGGTCCAAGATATCCTGCGCGATATGTGCGATGGCGGGCGCGTGATGAACCGCCTGCTGCTGGGCGATGTCGGTACCGGTAAGACCGCCGTTGCCGCCTGCGCTCTGGCTGTGGCTGCCGATAGCGGCACGCAGGCCTGCGTTATGGCGCCCACGGGCGTGTTGGCGCGCCAATATGCCGATAAGACCGGCCCCTTGCTCTCACAGGCCGGTATGTCCTGGGCGCTCCTGACGGGTGCCACGCCGGCGGCCGAGCGCGAGCAGATCCATATGCAGCTGGAATCGAGCGAGCTCGACGTCCTCTTTGGTACCCATGCGGTCCTTTCGGA
>USHT01000209.1 GCA_900554455.1 uncultured Collinsella sp. | reverse complement strand
ACCACGTTGAATACGTAATCGGGGTTCTTCATGCGCCCCTCGATCTTGAGCGACGCCACGCCGGCATCTACAAGCTCGGGCAGATGCGCAATACCCAGATAGTCACGCGGGCACAGCAGGCGATCTCCCTCGACGGCGACAACGCTCTGCCCCGCCTCGTCCACCAGGTCGTACGCCAGACGGCACGGCTGCGTGCAGTCGCCGCGCATCGCCGAGCGCCCACGCCGCAGGGCCGAGAACTCGCACGCCCCCGAATAGCCGATGCAAATCGCACCGTGGCAGAATACCTCGATGGGCACACCCGTGGCACATAGCGCCGCAATCTCGTCGACCGTCAGCTCGCGTGCCGTCGTCACGCGCTCGACCCCCAGCTCATCGGCGGCAAGCCGCACGGCGCCTGCGTAGACAGGTGAATCTCGACCCCGGGAATCGCCGCGCGCAGCGCGCAGGCCAACCCGGCATCGGCGACAATCAGAGCATCGGCGCCCAGCTCCAGTGCATGAGCTCCCAACGCCACCGCGTCGGATAACTCATCGTCAAACACGAACACGTTGAGCGTCACGTACACGCGCACGCCATGGGCATGCGCCACGGCGCAGCCGCGCGCAAACTCGTTATCCGTAAAGCCATGGGCGCTCACACGGGCGTTAAAGCCGCCCAACCCCGCATAGATGGCATCGGCGCCCGCGGCGATGGCCGCAAGCATCTGGTCGAGCCCGCCCGCCGGCGCCAGCAACTCGGGCAGCGCCGCACCAGCAGCATCCAATCCAGTCTCGTATTGTCCGCTCGGCCCCATCGTCCGAATCGCCATCGACAAACTCCTCACCAAGGTATGCATTCACTCTGAAAAATGCCGTCTTCCAGCATACACGAGGCATCGCGCGCCCCGTTTGGTTTATCGTGTAATAACTTATGTCCATCCTGCCCCGACGGCACATCCACCGTCCGGCACGACATACCTGGAGGTCAATATATGGGTCCTCGCCAACGACAGGGACGCAGCCGTTCAAAGACGCATGCTCTGCCCATAATCCTGCTCTCGTTTTTGGGCTTTCTGCTGATTGCGGGCGTGGCATTTGGCATCGGCATGGTCGGCAACGTCAACCGCTGGCTGTCCGATCTGCCCGACTACACCGACGCCAACGCGTATCTGGTGAGCGAGCCCACCGAGATCGTCGACTGCAACGGCAACAAGATCGCAAGCTTCTACACGCAAAACCGCAAGTCCATCACCAAGGACGAGGTCTCCCCCTACGTGCTGCAGGGCACCGTTGACGTCGAGGACGAGCGCTTCTACGAGCACGGCGGTATCGACCTGTGGGGTATCGCGCGTGCTGCGGTGGCAACCCTCGGCGGCGGGCACGAAGGCGCCTCGACTATCACCCAGCAGCTGGTGCGCAACACCATCCTGCAGGAGGAGCAGTTCGACTCGACCATCGAGCGTAAGGTGCGCGAGGCCTACATCGCCGTCAAGATGGAGGACATGTACTCCAAAGACGAGATCCTCATGATGTACCTCAACACCATCTATTACGGCCACGGCGCCTACGGCATCGAGGCCGCAGCCGAGACCTACCTGTCCAAGAGCGCCGCCGACCTCACCCTGAGCGAAGCCGCACTGTTGATCGGCCTTCCCAACTCGCCTTCGCAGTACGACCCCACGGTCAATCCCGATCTGGCACTGTCTCGCCGCAACAAGGTCCTCGACAACATGTTTCGTCTGGGCCACATTACGCAGGAGGAGCACGATGCCGCACAGGCCGAGCCCATCACCCTCAACGTGACCGAGATTTCGGGCAGCGGCGTCGACGTATACTCGCAGCCCTACTTTGTCGCCTATGTTAAGCAGCTGCTGGAGCAGGAGTTCTCGACCGACGTGCTCTTTAAGGGCGGTCTGACCGTCAAGACCACCATCGACCCCACGATGCAGCAGGTGGCAGAGAATGCCGTCCGCCAGCAGCTCGACACGCTCTCACTCGACGGCCTGGATATGGGCATGGTCGTCGTCGACCCCAAGACCGGCTACATCAAGTGCATGGTGGGCGGCTACGACTACAACGCCGACGAGAACCATGTGAACCACGCTACGGCGAAGCGCCCCGTGGGCTCCACGTTTAAGGCCTTTACGCTGGCAACTGCCATCCAAAACGGCATGAACCCCAACGTCACCCTCAACTGCAACTCGCCGCTCAAGGCCAAGGGCACCACGACCGAGGTCCAAAACTACGCCAACCATAGCTATGGCAACATCACGCTTAAGCAGGCGACGGCATACTCCTCCAACACCGGTTACATCCAGGTGGCGGAAGCCGTCGGCAACAGCAAGATCATCTCACTCGTCAAAAAGCTCGGCATCGATCCCGCCAAGGACAACATCGAGGACGTTCCCGTCATGACCCTCGGCACCGGCTCGATCTCGCCGCTCGAGATGGCTGCCGCTTACGCGACGTTTGCCAACGGCGGCTACTATCGCCAGCCGATCGCCATCACCGAGATTGACTCTCGTACCGGTTCGGTGCTGTACCAGCACACGGACAATCCCTCACAGGTGCTTACCGAGGGCGAGGCCGCCGCGGTCACCGATGTTCTGTCCGGCGTCATGCAGGGCGGCGGTACGGGTGCTGCTGGCGCCCTGAGCGTCAACCAGCCCTATGCCGGCAAAACGGGCACCACCGACAACACCACCAACCTGTGGTTCTGCGGCTATACCCCGCAGCTGGCGTGCGCCCTGTGGACCGGCTATTCCGCGGGCGAGATCCCCATCCAAAAATACGGCACGGACCTGCTGGGCGACAGCACCAACCTGCCTGTCTTTAAGCGGTTTATGAACACCGTTCTGACCGGTACCGAACGCGAGGAGTTTGCGACCGGAACGGCGCCCACCTACAAGAACAACAGCGTCTGGAAGTTCTACGGCACCAACAACACCAAGAAGACGGAGAACGACGACAAGGACGAGAACGAGGACGAAGAGGAAACCACCACAACGACCACCACGACGACCACGACCACCGAGACCACGGGCGGCGACACCACCGGCG
>USHT01000208.1 GCA_900554455.1 uncultured Collinsella sp. | reverse complement strand
TGGCGGCGATCTCCTTGCGCATGCGGTAGCAAATCTTTTGCGTGACGCCGGTCATGAGCCAGCCCTGGATGAGGCTGCAGACAGAGCTCGCCAGATACAGGCAGAGCAAAAAGCCGAGCGTCTTGGCAATCCAGGCAAAGTCGACATCGCCGGTGCCGTTGACCTTGGCGACCAGGCCTTCGAACAGCTTGGTCGTAACCTGGCCGAGCACCTTGGGTCCCACAATGTTAAAGATGACCGAGCACACGGCAAAGGCGACGGCGGCAAACACGGCAATCTTGTGCTGGCCGATATAGCCGAGCAGCTGCCTCATGGTGCCCTTAAAGTCCTTGGCCTTTTCGCCACGACGCATGCCGCCCATGCGGCCCATGGGACCACGCTGGCGGGTGGGCTTGGGAATCTGAGTCTTGGTCTCGTCTGCCATTAGCGCTCGCCTCCTTCCATGACGGCTGCAATTTCTTTTTGGGTAAGCCCCAGCTCCTCGGCGGAAAGCTGCGACTGTGCGATCTCCAGGTACGCCGGGCAGCTGCGTAGCAGCTCCTCGTGCGTGCCGGTGCCCACTACGTGGCCGTCATCGAGCACGATGATCTGGTCGGCGTGCATGATGGTCGCGATGCGCTGGGCCACGACCACGAGCGCGGCGTCGGTAACGTTTTTGGCGAGCTCCTCGCGTAGGCGCGCGTCGGTCTTGTAGTCGAGGGCGCTAAGCGAGTCATCGAACACCACGACCTCGGGCTTTTTGGCCAATGCGCGGGCGATGGCCAAGCGCTGGCGCTGACCGCCCGAGACATTGGAGCCTCCCTGGCTGATGGGGGAGTCGTAGCCGCCCTCGCGCTCGGCGATAAAGTCCTCCGCCTGGGCGACGCGTGCTGCCTGGCGCATATCCTCGTCACTCACCATGTCGCCGGCAAACTTGAGGTTGCTCTCGACAGTGCCCGAGAACAGGCGCCCCTGCTGCGGGATGTAACCAATGCGGCGACGCAGCTCGGAGAGAGTCATGTCACGCACGTCGACGCCGTCAAGCGAAATGCTGCCGCCTGTGACGTCGTACAGGCGCGGAATCAGCTGCACGAGCGTGGACTTGCCCGAGCCCGTGGAGCCGATGATGCCGAGCATCTGACCGGCATGTGTGGTGAAGTTCACGCCGCTGATGACATCGGCGCGGGCATCGGGGTACTGGAAGCTCACGTCGCGGAAGGTGAGCTCGCCGCGCGGCGCGCTGGCAGCAGGCAGTTTGGGCGAGACAGGGTCGTTGATACTCGTGGGGCAGGTGATGACCTCTTCCACGCGCTCGGCTGCGACCTCGGCACGGGGCAGGATGACCGAAACCATGGTGAGGATCATAAACGCCATGACGATCTGCATGGTGTAGGAGATAAACGCCATCATGTTGCCGACCTGCATCACGCCGTCGGACACGCCCTGCGCGCCAAACCACACGATGAGCACGGTGATGCAGTTCATGACGAGCATCATGAGTGGCATCATAAAGCTCATAGCGCGGTTGGTGTAGAGCTGCGTGGTCATCAGGTCGAGCGATGCCTTGTCAAAGCGCTCAAGCTCGTGTTCTTCGCGGTTGAACGAGCGGATGGGCATAAGACCGTCGAGCAGCTCGCGGGCGGTAAGGTTCACGCGGTCAACAAAGCTTTGCATCTTTTTGAACTTGGGCATGGTGAGACCCATGAGCACGCCGACAACGGCCGAAACCGCGATGATGGCCACAGCGATGGTCCACTCCAGACCGGTATGGTTGGCCAGGACGCGCATGACGGCGACGATGCCCATGACGGGGGCCATCAGGCACATGCGGATAAACAGGGTTGCGGCCATCTGGATCTGCTGAATGTCGTTGGTGCAGCGGGTAATGAGCGAGGCCTGGCTAAACTTGCCCACTTCGGCCGGCGAGAAGTGCATAACCTTGTTGAAGGTCTCGCGACGCAGGTCGCGGGCGATGGAGCAGGCGGTGCGCGAAGCCACGGCACCGGTCAGGATGGTGGCGACGAGCGACACCAGGCACAGCCCAAACATAGTGGTCGCCATGCGGCTCAGGTAGGCGTTCTGCACATCGGCGGGGTCGATGCCCTGTGCCTTGTACTCGTCCTGTACATAGCTCACGGCGCGTTGGGTCACGATGGAGCCCGACATGGAACCCATTTTGTCCGCCATATCGTTGGCGCCCTCGACGAGCTTGCCCTGATCGATAAGACCGCCTTCAACGCCTAGGCGCAGGCTCTTCATGGTGATCTTGCCGCCGTCGGCGTCGATCTGCTTTTGCATGCTCTGCGCCGCTGCGGCCTTCTGCTGCATCTCGGCGAGCTGCTCGGGCGTCATTGCCGCCATCTGCTCGGGGGTGGGCATGGCCTGAGCGCCGCTGTTGTCTTTCTCACCGGACGTGCCCATCATGTCGCCCATGGAGTCGGCATCGATGCCCTGGTTGAACGAAAGGACGACGGTCTCAGGCAGGCTCATGATGTCGGCAATCTTGCCGCCGTCGGAGCGCTCCTCCTCAGTGCCCTTGTACGTTCGAATGCCGTTATTGTCCGCCTTGCTAAACACGGCCTCCACAGCCTTGGCGTCCTTGGCGCTCATAAAGAGTTCGAGGTCGTCGAGCGATTCGGCGCGAATGGTGTCGGGCACGGGCGAGGCGATGCCGCCTTGCTGCACGCCCACGTCGACGATGTCGCTCATGTAGGTGGGCAGTGCCAGATCGGCGTTGCAGCTGATTACGATAAGTACGATAGCAGCGAGCAGTGCCAGGACATGCTTTTTAAAGAGCTTGAGAATCCTCACTCGGCATCTCTCCTTTCTTGATTGCGGTCGATAATTTCGTTGGCACGTCTCAGAAGGCGCACCATCTCTTGGGTATCTGTTTCGCCAAGCTGCTCGAGGAAGCCCGCGGTGCGGTCCTCGAATTCCCGACGTTTGATTTCGATAACCTGGAATCCTTTGTCGGTCACCGTGACATGTACGCGACGACGGTCGGTCTTTGAGTGCTCGCGCTCGACCCAGCCCTTGGCCTCGAGGGCGCGCAGGATATTGGCGAT
>USHT01000207.1 GCA_900554455.1 uncultured Collinsella sp. | reverse complement strand
ATCTCGTCGATAAATGCACCGGTACCGCCTGCGCACGAGCCGTTCATGCGCATGTCGGCAACCTCGATGTCTCCCTTATCGTTGGTGCGGAAGAAGATCATCTTGGCGTCTTGGCCGCCCAGCTCGACGGCGCAGCGCGTCTGAGGATAGAACCTGCTGATCGCGAGCGCGTTGGCGACCACCTCCTGAACGTACGAGGCGCCCAGCGCGGTCGCGATATCGCGCGCACCCGAGCCGGTCACCGCAACGCGCAGCGACTCATGGGGAAAGCGCTCGGCGAGCTCGCCGAGCATGGCGCGCACGCTCGCTGTCTGACACGCCCCGTGGCGGCGATATCCCCACCACGCCTCGGTCATATCCTCGTGCATCGCGTAAACTTTGGTCGTCGTCGACCCTACGTCCAGTCCTACTAGCAACGCCATAATGCTCCGTCTCTCGCATTTTTCCTGCTAGAGATATACCACTCTACGTAATACAACAGACTGTTGTATTTAAACTCCGTATAAAACGCGGCTGCCGAAACGCTTCAGCAGCCGCCGAATGCACCAACAGATTGTTCTGCGCGCTAGCACGTCGGGCAACGGAGCAGCACGGGCCCTCCGGTCATGCGCACCGCTCACGCCCGCGATGTCGCCGAGAGAGCTATCCACGCTTAGGGCTCCAACCAAGCAAGTCGCCCGCGCTCAGCAGATCCCTAAGCGAGCTACTCGCACTCAGGAGCCATAGCCTGCTCCAAGAGCTCGGCATGCTCCTCCTCGAAAACCGTCCCCACAGGGAAGGCGCGACGGAAGACGAAGTGGGAAATCGGACCGGCTACCAAAAGGTTCCACGGCAGCGCCATCACAAAATTATGCGGGATGTTGATCATCCAGATCGCGGGCACGGAATACAGGTTCGCAAGGATGCCGCCGGGCATGTGCGTCAGACCCTCGCAGGCACCGTAAAGCGACATGATGATGACCATGGGAACGACCATGCAGGAGCTGACGGCGAGCGTCATGGCAAGCGGCGAACTCTTGCCCGGCGTGACCAGGAATTTAAAGGCGAAACCCTTGGCAAGGGGGCTGGCAACAAACCAGTCGCAGCACATGGCAAAAATGTAGGCAACGGGGAAGCCGAGCCACGCGGCGGCAACAACCTCGCCGTTGATGGCCCCATGCTGCAGGGCAACGTTGTAGATGCTCATCCAGAGCACCATGCAAAAGCACATGATAAAGGTAAACAGCAGGCTCTCTCGTTTGTTGATAGGCATAAAGGGCAGATTCCTCTCTGTGTTGTGCCGCGGCGCCACGCAACAAAAACGGGCGGGCAAGATGGAGCTGTTGGAACTTCATCTCGCCCGCCCGTGGTACGCGCGTCTGCGACTACTTATGTGGTGAAACTACCCTAACACGAACGGCACGCGCTTCGTAAGCGTTGAGTTTGTGGAGATGCGAGGCGCAGTTGATCCGTTGGGACGTCCCCAACGACTAATTAGCTGGTGTGGCGCCAGCGAGGGTCGGTGAGGGTGCGCGCCACACCCAGGCCAACAGGCAAAAACGCCACGATGAGCACCGCACGCACAAACCAGCCGAGCATATTGACCGTGTCGAAGGTGCACATGTAATACATCGAGCGATACAGATACAAGCCAGGCACCATAATGACAATCGATGGCACCGTGAGGGCGATGCGTGGGTAGGTGAGCTTGATTTCGGCTAAGCTCGCGAGCAGCCCCGACACCAGCGCACCGGTAAACGCAGCTGCCTCGGGAGGCATGCCCGCACTCAGGCCCAAGAAGGGAAACAGCGTCGGCGCATCGACGAGCGTAAGGCGCAAGGTATTAGACACGGCGCCGATGAGCCCAGCCGCCGCTGCCATCTTTACCGGACTGTTGAACATAACCGAGAAGCCAAATACGCCGATAAAGCTCATCAGTATGCGCAAGAGCGTAAGAGCCAACGGTGAGAGACCAAGCGGGGCGAAGTCATCCGGCGCCAGTCCCACGCACTCGGCGACCATCCAGCCTACGAGGGTCGCCATCACAATAATCGACACAGCATACGAAAGACGCTCGATACCGCTTCGCATGTCGAGCTTAGCGATGTCAAGGCCTGCCGTAATGAGGGGAAAGCCGGGAATCACAAAGAGCATGGCGCCGATATAGCCTTCTTGGTGCGACATTGCCCCCGGTACGACCTGGCCAAGGCCGAGCAATGCCAGCAGATACGAAACGCAAGCGAGCGCAACGCCGATCGTCAGCGCGCTAAACTGGCCAAGGCCCTGCTTGAGAATATGGGAGCGAGCAAAGTTACCGACACCAGCGCCTACGAATGCGCAGGCCATCTCGATAGGGCCGCCGCCGAGCAAAAAGACGAAGGCGCCGCAAGCACAGGCCGCCGCAAGGCCCTGTTGCCAGGGAGAGTAATCGGGCTTTGAGTTCTCAACGGTCTTGAGCATCTCGTGGTACTCGTGCACGGTAAACCGGCGCCCGTAAATCTCGATTTCCTTTAAGAAGCTCTCCATCATCCATATGCGATGAGTATTGACCCCCGTTGTGGGCAGGCTGACAACCTCGTTAAAGCAGTGGCCATCTTCGATGCAGGTGCACTCAAACGACAGAAGACTCAGGTCGACGTGAATCGTGACGCCGAGTACGGCAGCAACACGATTCATGGTATCGCGCACGCGCCAGGCACCTGTTCCGCTTGCCAGCATAAGCATGCCGGTGCGGCAGATGATGGATGACTTATCGGTGAGCGGCGCATCGACGGCAAGTTCATCGTCTGCCGTCACGATCTGGTGCCAGTCAGTTTTCATATGGAGCGCGCCGGCACGAACGCCGTGGTGCATAGGAACTCTCGAGAATAGCGAATCGAGGTGCGAAGGCTGTGGGGGTTCCGCCGATTCGACCTCGTCCTCGTCGGGCTCTTCATCGACCAGATCAAATGAGTCAAGCGATGCCGGCTCGCGACGATCGATCAGCTCCTCATCCTCATCGTCAAAGTAATTGAACTGATCGAGCATGTCCTCTTCGATTGCACGCTCGCTCGCATCGTCCATCCCGGTGCTCCC
>USHT01000206.1 GCA_900554455.1 uncultured Collinsella sp. | reverse complement strand
GTTAACGCGCGCGTTTCTCACCGTACCCATGGGCTACTCCATGGTCTCTTGGCAGACAACCTCGCGGATGGCTCGGATGCGGCGCATGGTGTCGTCGAACTGATCGGGGGTGAGGGCCTGGGCGCCGTCGGACCAGGCGCGGCTCGGTTCGTCGTGGACCTCGATCTCCAGACCGTTGGCGCCGCAGGCGGTCGCGGCGAGCGCCATGGGCTCAACGTAGCGGGTGTAGCCGGTGGCGTGGCTGGGGTCGGCGACGACGGGCAGGTGCGACAGGTGGTGCAGCACCGGCACGGCGTTGAGGTCGAAGGTATTGCGGGTACGGGTCTCGAAGGTGCGGATGCCGCGCTCGCACAGGATCACGTTGTCGTTGCCCTCGCTCATGATGTACTCGGCGGCCATGAGCAGCTCATCGATCGTGCCGGACATACCGCGCTTGAGCAGGACCGGAGTCTTGGTCTTGCCGACCTCCTTGAGCAGGGGGAAGTTCTGGGCGTTGCGGGCGCCGATCTGCATGACGTCGATCTTCTTGTCAAGGAAGACCTGCACGTCGCGTGGGTCCATGATCTCGGTGACGATCGGCATGTCGAGCTCGGCAGACGCCTCGCACAGCAGGTCGAGGCCGGCAGGGCCCATGCCCTGGTAGGCGTAGGGGGAGGTGCGGGGCTTGTAGGCACCGCCGCGCAGCATCGTGGCGCCGGCGGCCTTTACGCGACGTGCGATGCGGATGAGGTTCTCGCCCTCGACGGAGCAGGGACCGGCGATGACCTGGAACTGGTCGCCGCCGATCTTGACGCCGTGGCCGCAGTCGATGACGGAGTCCTCGGGGTGGAACTTGCGGTTGGCGCGCTTGAACGGCTCGGAGACGCGCTGCACACGCTCGACGACATCCATGGACTCGAGCAGAAACGGGTCGATCTTGGTCGTATCGCCCACCAGGCCGATGATCGTCTCATTCTCGCCGCGCGAGACATCGGTCTTCAGGCCCTTTTTCTCAATCCAGCTGACGATATGGCCGACGGCCTCGTCGCTGGCGCTCTGCTTTAAAATTGCAATCATGGTGTGCCTCTCACCTCGATGGATAACTTTTGCAAAAACGGCCCGCAATGCGAGCCGTGTATATATGGTGCATGAGAGTTTATACTATCTGACTCGCTTTTGCCTTCTAAAGCGGGCCGTTGCGCCGCGTCTCCCACGTAATTGCAAAGCTTTTTCTTTTATTTTGATAGCCCGTGGTGCACTTGGGTATAATGCCAACCGTTGGCCCTATTAGCTCAGGGGATTAGAGCGTCTGCCTCCGGAGCAGAAGGCCGTTGGTTCGAATCCAACATGGGGCACCATCGAACGTAAGACCGTCCGAACCTCGCATGGTCCGGGCGGTTTTCTTATACCGACGCGACGTGATGGGACGTGGTATGGCAGCAACGGATATCGAGCGCGGACTCTCGACCGCCGAGGTCGAGGAGCGCATCGCCGCCGGTAAGATCAACCGCAACATGGAGCTCAAGACCAAGTCGGTCAAAGAGCTCATCATCGAGAACCTCTGCACGTTGTTCAATTTGATCAACGTGATCTTGGCGTTCCTGGTCATTTTGACCGGTTCGTTTAAGAATCTGACGTTCCTGTTCGTGGTGTTCCTCAATACCGCCATTGGCGTCATTCAATCCATGCGTTCCAAGAAGATGGTCGATAAGCTCACGCTGCTGACCTCCAAGAAGGCCATCGCGGTGCGCGACGGTGCCGAGGTGGAGCTCGACTTGGACCAGATCGTGCTCGACGACATCATCCGTCTGGGGCGCGGCGACCAGATTCCCGCTGATGCCGTGGTGGTTTCCGGCGAAGCGCTCGTGAACGAGAGCCTGCTGACGGGCGAGAGCGACCTTATTAAGAAGCAGCCCGGTTCCGAGCTCATGAGCGGCAGCTTTATCGACTCGGGCCTGCTGCGCGCCCGTGTGATCCATGTCGGCGCCGACAACTACGTGGCTAAGATCAATAACGAGGCCAAATACGTCAAAAAGGTCAATTCCGAGATCATGAACGCGCTTAACGCCATCGTGCGCTTTGCGAGCATCATCATGATCCCGCTCGGTTTGGCGTTGTTTGCCTCGAGTGTGAGCGAGCTGTGGGATGCCGCGGGAACCCCGGGCGATAGCGCGCTTTCGTGGTGCTTCTCCGAGCTGTTGGCTGGTCATGTGCCTTCTTCGGCGCTGCTGTCCACGGTGGGTGCCCTGCTGGGCATGATCCCGCAAGGCCTGGTGCTGCTGACCTCGTCGGTGCTCGCCATCGCCACGGTGCGCCTGGCCCGCCGCAAGGTGCTGGCACAGCAGCTCTACTGCATCGAGACGCTCGCTCGCGTTGACGTGCTGTGCCTGGACAAGACGGGCACCATCACGTCGGGCAGTATGGAGGTCGAGGGCACGTATCCGCTGCCTGTTGAGGGCGTGAGCCTAGGCGCCGGCTCGGACGAGGCGGCCGTTCCCGTCGATACCACAGTGCTCGATTTTGCGCTGGCTAACGTGGCACGTGCGACTTCGGCCGATGCCAACGAGACCTGCCAGGCGCTGCTCAACTATTACGCCGATCGCCCGATCGAGGTGTCTGAGCCGCTGTCGGTCATTCCATTCTCGTCGTCTAAAAAATGGAGTGGCGCTTCGTTTGCGCAGGGCTCCTATGTGATGGGTGCGGCGCAGTTTGTGCTCTCTGATCGTGTTTTTGCCCAGGTCGAGAACCGTGTCGCCGAGCTTGCCGATACCTGCCGCGTGCTCGTGGTGGCGCGCGTGGACGGCTTTACGCCCGATGGGGATATGGTGGGCGAGGCCGAGCCCGTGGGATTTGTGACCATCCGCGACGAGATTCGTACCTCGGCGGCCGAGACCATCGGCTACTTTAACGAGCAGGGCGTGACCCTCAACGTGATCAGCGGCGACGACCCGCGTACAGTGTCGTCGATCGCGCGCGTGGTGGGCGTGCCGGGGGCGGACGCTTATGTGGACGCCACGACGCTCGATACGCCGGCCAAGCTCGATGCCGCAGTGGACCGTTACCATGTCTTTGGTCGTGTGACCCCGCAGCAG
>USHT01000205.1 GCA_900554455.1 uncultured Collinsella sp. | reverse complement strand
AATGCGGTCTCGGCCCGTGACATGCGCCGCTCGCTCGAGCTCTTCAATCTACTGCCCGCCAAGAGCTACGTGTGGACTTACACATTGCTGTGCGGCCGCATCCGCGAGCTTATCGTCGCCAAGGCGCTCGATGCGCGCGGACAGGGTCGTGAGCTGGCCGCAACGCTCAAGCTCCAGTCCTGGCAGGTCAAGAATCACCTGACCTGGGCACGTCGCTTTTCGATGGCAGAGCTCGTCGCAGCGCTCGAGGGTGCGGTCGATGTGGAGCTCGCGCTCAAGGGTTCGGCCGATTCTGAGACCGCGCTTTTGCTCTGGATTACGAACATCTTGAGAAAATCGTGATGATACCTGCCTATTTGACAAATTCGTTCTATCCCTTTGAGGGGGAGCGTGCTATAGTAGGCGCTTGCATGACCTCACCGTGTCTCAGAGGTGTCATACATTTTTTGCAAGGAACTCGAAAGGAACTCCAGAAGTGGCAAACATCAAGTCTCAGAAGAAGCGTATCCGCACCAATGAGGCAGCTCGCATGCGTAACAAGGCTGTCAAGTCCGAGCTCAAGACGCTGACCAAGCACGTCCAGTCCGCCGTCGCCGAGGGCGACGCCGAGAAGGCCCAGGCTGCCCTCAAGACCGTCACCAAGCGTCTCGACATGGCTGCCGCCAAGCATGTTATCCACAAGAACCAGGCTTCCAACCGCAAGTCCGGTCTTGCCAAGCTCGTGAACAGCATCAACGCCTAAGTTGTAAATTTCACACCACACAGATTACGCGCATAAATGGAGCCTGTTTTATGGAACAGGCTCCATTTTTGTACCGCTCGGGTAAGATAGTCCGCATGAATACTTCAATTGACATTTCCCACATCCGCAACTTCTCGATTGTTGCGCACATCGACCATGGCAAGTCCACGATCAGTGACCGCATTCTCGAGCTCACCCATACCGTCGACGAGCGCGACATGGAGTCGCAGCTGCTCGACACCATGGATATCGAGCGCGAGCGCGGCATCACGATCAAGTCCAATGCCGTTCGCGTGTCTTATGACGCCGACGATGGCGAGACGTATCAGTTCAATTTGATCGATACGCCGGGCCACGTGGACTTTACCTATGAGGTCTCGCGTTCGCTGGCCGCCTGCGAGGGCGCGGTGCTCGTCGTCGATGCCACCCAGGGTGTCGAGGCGCAGACCGTCTCCAACGCGACGCTCGCCATGAACGCCAATCTGGACATTGTGCCGGCCATCAACAAGATCGACCTGCCCTCGGCCCATCCCGATGAGGTTAAGACCGAGATCGAGGATGACCTGGCGATCCCTGCCGATGACGCCGTGTGTGTCTCGGGCAAGACCGGCGAGGGCATTCACGATCTGCTGGAGTCCATTGTCTTTTTGATCTCTCCGCCTAAGGGCGATGCAAATGCTCCGCTCAAAGCGCTCATTCTGGATTCGTACTTTGACGAGTATCGCGGCGTGGTGGCCACGGTGCGCGTCTTTGACGGCTCCATCAAAAAGGGCGATACCCTGCGCATGATGCAGGCAAAGGGCGACTTTTTGGTCGATGGCGTGGGCGTCAAGCGTCCCGCCGAGACCCCGGTCGACGCGCTGACGGTCGGCGAGGTCGGATACGTGGTCACGGGCCTGAAGGATCCCGAGGCCGTTCGCGTGGGCGATACCCTCACGTGGGCGTCGAATCCCTGCCCCGAGCCGCTTCCCGGCTACCGCGAGGCCAAGCCCATGGTCTATACGGGCCTGTTCCCGATCGATAACAAGGACTACGAGAACCTGCGTGACGCGCTCGATAAGCTGCACGTCAACGACCCGTCGTTGGTATGGGAGCCCGAGACCTCGGTGGCGCTCGGCTTTGGCTTCCGCGTGGGCTTCTTGGGCCTGCTGCACATGGAGGTCGTTAAGGAGCGCCTCGAGCGTGAGTTCAACTTGGACCTCATTGCCACGAGCCCTTCGGTCGACTATCACGTGTACAAGACCGATGGCGAGATGGTCGATGTCCGCAGCCCGCAGGACCTGCCCGAGACCACGCGTATCGAGCGCATTGAGGAGCCGTACCTCAAGGCTAAGATCATCTGCCCGCCCGAGTATACGGGTGCCGTCATGCAGCTCGCTATCGAGCACCGCGGCATTACGACCGACATGATCCATCTCACGAGCAAGTCGGTCGAGATGCGCTTTGATATGCCGCTTGCCGAGCTCATCTTGGACTTCTTTGACCAGCTCAAGAGCCGTACCAAGGGCTATGCCTCGTTGGACTACGAGTTCAACGAGTACCGTCCCTCCGAGCTCGTTAAGCTCGATATTTTGCTTTCGGGCGACGAGGTAGACGCGCTGTCGTTTATCGTCCACAAGGACAAGGCCTACGGTCTTGCCCGCGGCCTATGCGACAAGCTCAAGGAGATTATTCCTCGTCAGCTGTTCGAGGTGCCCATCCAGGGTGCTATCGGCAACAAGATCATTGCCCGCTCCACCGTCAAGGCACGTCGCAAGGACGTGCTTGCCAAGTGCTACGGCGGCGATATCTCGCGCAAGCGCAAACTGCTCGAGAAGCAGAAAGAGGGCAAGAAGCGCATGAAGGCCATCGGCTCAGTCGAGGTCCCGCAGGAGGCCTTTATGGCGATCCTCAAGGTGGACGAGTAGGTCCATGGTGCTTTCTGAATACAGCAAGCGGCTGCTGGGCGCCTATGCCGAGCAGCCGTTCCTTATGGCTCCCATGGCGGGCGTAACCGACCCCGCCTATCGCATCATGTGTCGCCGTCGCGGTGCCAACCTTTGCTACAGCGAGATGGTGAGTGTTGCAGGCCTTGCCTATGCCAGCAACAAGACGTGGCGCCTGGTGTTGCCGGCCGACGAGGAGCAGCAGATTTGCGTGCAGCTCTTTGGCTCCAAGCCCGATCAGTTTGCGAGTGCCGTCGCTGCCGTCGAGGAACGCGTGGGCGATCGCCTGTCATTGATCGATATCAACATGGCCTGTCCGGCTCGCAAGGTCGTTACCAAGGGCGAGGGCTCGGCGCTCATGCGCACGCGCAGACTGTCCTTGCCCCAAGGGTCAATCCAGCATTCGCTTCTGCCATCGTGGATGATGAGCCGGTGATTCTGCTGCTCTACACGC
>USHT01000204.1 GCA_900554455.1 uncultured Collinsella sp. | reverse complement strand
CTCGCCCTGGGTCAGCTCAACATCGGAAACGATGTAGAACTCGGCCAGGTCGACGGCCTTATCACCGGTCAGCAGCGCGTACATCTCGGCGGGAACGACCGCCTTGACGCGGACCTGCTGGCTCTTAGTAAAGGTGCCGGCAGAACGGGCATCCTCAAGGGCCTTGGTCACGGAGCTACGGAGCTCGAGCGAAGCCTCGAGCACGCCCTCAAACTCATTGGCCTCGTCGACCGTGATGGGCGACTTGTACCAATCGAGCAGCGCGGCGTACTTCTGGTGATCGACGCAGCCGGCGGGCGCATAGGCCATGGCCTCGTCAACCGTGTAGGACAGGATCGGCTGAAGGTCGCGCATGAGCATCGAGAAGAGCTCGGCCAGCACGGTCTGGGCGCTGCGGCGCTCGAGCGAGCCGGGCTTGTCGCAGTACAGACGGTCCTTCAGGGCGTCGAGATACACGTTGGAAAGCTCGGTAACCACAAAGTCGTAGAGCGCACGGTAGGCGCGCGGGAACTCATAGCTGGCGTAGGCGTCGTCGACCTCGGCCTGGACCTGGGTCAGACGGGCAACCATAAGCTTGTCGAGCGGCAGCAAGTCGGCAAAGGCGACGCCGTCGGTCTCGGGCTCAAACTGACCCTCGAGCTCGGACAGCAGGAAGCGCAGCGTGTTGCGGAAACGACGGTAGGCATCGGACGTACGAGCGAGAATCTCGTGGTCGATGGACACGTCGGAGCTGGTATCGACGGAGGCAACCCACAGGCGGATGATGTCGGCGCCCATCTCGTCGCAGACCTTGTTGGGGTCGATGACGTTGCCGAGCGACTTGGACATCTTGCGGCCCTGGCCATCGAGCGTGAAGCCCTGAGAGACGACCGCCTTGTACGGAGCATGGCCGTTGGCACCCACCGAGGTGAGCAGCGAGCTCTGGAACCAACCGCGGTGCTGGTCGGAGCCCTCGAGGTACACATCCGCCGGATACTCCAGCTCGGGACGGTACTCGCAGACGGCCTTCCAGGAGACGCCGGAATCCCACCACACGTCGAGGATGTCCTTATCTGCCTTGAGATGATGGCCGCCGCACTTGGGGCAGACGCAGGCCTCGCCCAGGTAGCTCTCGGGAGCGTCGGTGAACCAGGCGTCGGAGCCCTTCTCGTGGAAGAGCTTGATGACTGCGTCGAGCGTAGCGTCGTTCATGACCTTCTCGCCGCAGTCGGCGCAGGTGTAGCTGGGGATAGGCACGCCCCAGTTGCGCTGACGGCTGATGCACCAGTCGGGACGCTGCTCGACCATGGCGCCGATGCGGTTGGCGGCGTGAGCCGGATACCACTTGACGTTCTCGCGGACCTCTTTGCCAGCCTGCTCGCGCAGACCGGTCTTGTCCATAGAGACAAACCACTGGTCGGTAGCACGGAAGAGCACCGGGTGCTTGCAGCGCCAGCAGTGCGGATAGCTGTGCGTGATCTTCTTCTCGAGGACCAGGGTGCCGCGCTCGCGCAGGAACTCGATGATGTGCGGGTTGGCCTCATCGGTATCCATACCGCTGAAGGGGCCACCGGTGCCAAACTCCTCGCCGGTGTAGAACTTGCCGTCGTCATCGACCGGCATGCAGATGTCGGTGATGCCCTCCTTGAGGCAGGCAAAGTAGTCGTCGACGCCGTGGCCGGGCGAGTTGTGGACGATACCGGTACCGTCATCGACACCGACGTAATCGGCCAGCAGCGCCACGCCCTCAACGCCGTCAAAGATCGGCTGCTTGTAGTGGATGTGGTGGAAGGTCTCGGCGGGAACCACATAGGGCTTGTCGTCGACCATAACCGGGGTGTACTCCCAGCCAAACTCCTCGCAGCACTTGGGAGCCAGGTCCTCGAGCATGACCTCGGCACGACCCTCGTGCTCAACGGCGACATAGGCGGCGCCGGGCTTGAGAGAAACTGCCTGGTCGGAGGGGATGGTCCACGGCGTGGTCGTCCAGATGATAAAGTCAACCGGGCCGTCGAAGTTCTCGAGGCCTGCGGGCTTGGAGGTCATCTCAAAGCGCACGAAGATGGAAGGGCTCGTCTCGTCGGAGTACTCAATCTCGGCCTCAGCGAGTGCGGTGTGGCAGTGCTTGCACCAATGGACGGGCTTGTGACCGCGATAGATCATACCCTTATCGAACATGGCCTTGAAGACCTCGATGTCGGCAGCGTCATGCTGGTGATAGAGCGTCAGGTAGGGGTTGTCCCAGTCGCCAAGCACGCCCAGGCGACGGAAGCCGGCCTTCTGCAGCTCGATGTTCTCGACAGCGAACTTGTTGCAAAGCTCGCGGATCTTAGCCGTGGAGGTCTGGTTGAACTTCTCGGTGCCGAGCTTCTCCTCGACCTTATGCTCGATCGGCTGACCATGGCAGTCCCAACCGGGGACATAGGGAACCTCATAGCCCTGCATCATCCAGTAGCGGTTGATCATGTCCTTGGAGATCTTATTCATGGCATGGCCGATGTGGATCGGGCCGTTGGCGTACGGAGGACCGTCGTGCAGCACGAACTTCTTGTGACCCTCGTTCTTCTTCAGAACCTGCTCGTAGACCTTGTTGTCCTGCCAGTCCTTGAGTCGCTTGGGCTCGGACTTGGAAAGACCGGCACGCATGGGAAAACCGGTCTTGGGCAGATTCATCGTCTGCTTGTACTCGTTTGCCACGGTACCCCTTTCATGTCGTGGGCGCGCACGCCCGTTGGGCACCAAAAAAGCGCCCGTCCCTACAAGCTGGGACGAAGCGCCACAAAACGGGCCGCACGCCCGCAAAAGCTCTTCGCTTAACCACCCAGCTTAGATGCCCTCGCCCGCATATTCGCGCGCTCGCATCCGTTACTCGGCTGGCCTGTATCGACGACCATCTCGGCGATGTCTACTAAGACGTGCCTATGCGGCACGTCCGTTGGGACCGCAGCTCCGGGGTGATTTTCATCGGTCGCATGCACGGGATCTCAGCGCTCCCCGCTCTCTGTAGCATGCGGACGGCCGACTACTCGTCCCCATCAACGCTCATGCGGTGTATGATAGCACGGTCAGCGCCGTCGAAAAACCCTCAACATTGGTTTTATACGTTCGAAATTTCTCCCTTGATTATCGACTTTATCCGAACACCTCCCA
>USHT01000203.1 GCA_900554455.1 uncultured Collinsella sp. | reverse complement strand
TCTGTACCCCAACATGACGGTGTACGAGAACATGGCGTTTACGCTTGAGCTCAAGAAGGTCCCCAAAGACGAGATCGACCGCAAGGTTCGCTCCGCTGCCGAGATCTTGGGTATCACCGAGTACCTCGACCGCAAGCCTAAGGCGCTCTCGGGCGGCCAGCGCCAGCGCGTCGCCATCGGCCGCGCCATCGTGCGTGACCCCAAGGTCTTCCTGATGGACGAGCCGCTGTCCAACCTGGACGCCAAGCTTCGTAACCAGATGCGTGCCGAGCTCATCAAGCTGCGCCACGAGATCAAGGGTACGTTCATCTATGTTACTCACGACCAGACCGAGGCCATGACCCTTGGCGACCGTATCGTGGTCATGAAGGACGGCGTCGTCCAGCAGATCGCCACGCCGCAGGAGGTCTTCAACCATCCCGCGAACATCTTCGTCGCCGGCTTCATCGGCGTGCCGCAGATGAACTTCTTCGATGCCCAGCTGGTGCGCTCGGGCAACGGCTTTACCGTCAAGACCGAGGATATGAA
Organism: uncultured Collinsella sp.; assembly: GCA_900554455.1. Lineage (GTDB taxonomy): Bacteria > Actinomycetota > Coriobacteriia > Coriobacteriales > Coriobacteriaceae > Collinsella. Next base: position 2,603 of record USHT01000203.1, on the reverse strand, counting down.
CGTGGCACTCGCCCCCGAGACTTGCGCTCAACTTGCCCTCAACTGGGACGGCGGCGACGTGAAGGAGATCACGGCCGGCGTGCGCCCCGAGCAGATCCTGCTTGCTGACAAGGGCGAGGAGGGCGCGCTCCAGGGTACCGTCGAGGTGACCGAGCTCATGGGCTCGACCGAGCATGTCCACGTGACCGCTCCCGACGGCCAGTTTGTTCTGATTATCCCCGTCGTCGACCTCGAGGCCAAGGGCGCGCTCAAGGCTGGCGACACCATCTGGTTCAAGTTCGAGAAGAACGCGACCCACCTCTTCGATAAGGTCTCTGGCAAGAACCTTATCTAGGCCCGGTGCATCCAGGCCCTCCCTTTGGGCGACTGCGGTATTGCCATCCTTTTGCCGCGGTCACATATAAGGCTCCCCTCCCGTCCACTGGGCGAGAGGGGAGCCTTTCTTTGTGTTGGGATTGTCTGACCGGTCGTTTGTCTCGATCTGTAACGGGTGAGGCTGATTTCGGACGTTAGATGTTACAGATCGAGACGGTTCCGCTGAGCTAACCATTTCATCTAAATCTGTAACACCAAAGGTGAATTTCAGCTGCTAGATGTTACAGATCGAGATAAACCCAAGGGGAGGGGCCGGTATGTCTCAATCTGTAACAGCTGGGACCGTTTTTACCGAGTAGCTGTTACAGATCGAGATTGTTTGGCCGAGTCGGATCACAGGGTAACGTGCGGGCACAAAAAACGGAGCCGTGTTGCCACGACTCCGCTTTCAAGAGGATGGGTAAAGGAAACGAAATTAGCTCAGGTGCCAAATCTCGTCGTTGTACTGGGAAATGGTGCGGTCGGACGAGAAGGTGCCGGCGTTGGCAATATTGATGAGCGTCTTGCGCATCCAGGTGTCCTGGTCCTCGTAGTCGGCCAGCACGCGCTCCTTGGTCTGGATGTACTCCTCGATGTCGAGCAGGGCCATAAACCAGTCCTTGCCCTTAATGTCGTCGTGCAGGCGCTGCAGGCGCTCGGCGTTGCCGGTTGCCATAAAGGCGGGGTTGGTGATAAAGTCCACCAGCAGCTTGATACCGGGCTTGCGGTAGAGCACACCGGCGTCATAGGTGCCGTCGGCATAGAGCTGCTCGACCTGTTTGGACGAGGCGCCAAAGGTATAGATGTTCTCGTCGCCCACGAGCTCGGCAATCTCCACGTTGGCGCCGTCGAGCGTGCACAGGGTTAGGGCGCCGTTGAGCATGAACTTCATGTTGGATGTGCCGCTCGCCTCCTTGGAGGCCAGGCTAATCTGCTCGGAGATGTCAGCGGCGGGGATCACGCGCTCTGCGGCGGTGACGTTGTAGTTCTCGATCATGACAACCTGCAGGTAGGGAGCTACGTCGGGGTCGTTTGCAATCCACTGCGACAGCGTCAAGATCAGATGGATGATGTCCTGGGCGATGGTGTAGGCAGGCGCTGCCTTGCCGCCAAAGATGATGGTGACGGGGTGCTTGGGTCTGTTGCCGTTCTTGATATCGAGGTACTTCCAGATGATGTAGAGCGCGAGCATCTGCTGGCGCTTGTACTCGTGGATGCGCTTGACCTGGACGTCGATGATGGCGTTGGAGGGAATGGTCACGCCCTGCTCGAGCGCCATGAACTGGCGCATGATGGCCTTGGCCTCGACCTTGGTGGCGGCCAGGCGCTCAAGAACGTCCTTGTCGTCGGCGAACTTGGCGAGTTTACTCAGATCGCCGGTGCTGCGCCAGTCGGTGCCGATTACATCGTCGAGCAGGCTGGCGAGCGCGGGGTTGGCCCCATGGATCCAGCGGCGGAAGGTGATGCCGTTGGTCTTGTTGGAGAACTTCTCGGGATAGATCTCGTAGAACGGATGAAGCTCGGTGTCCTCCAGGATCTTGGTGTGGAGGGCGGCTACGCCGTTGATGGAGAAGCCAAAGTGGATGTCCGCGTGGGCCATGTGGACGGTGTCGTATTCGTCGATGATGGCGACGCGCGGGTCATCGTGCTCGGCCTTCGCGACCTCATCGAGCTTGACGATAATGTCGGCGATGGCAGGGGAGGCCTTCTGCAGGCTGGCGAGCGGCCACTTCTCGAGCGCCTCGGCAAGAATCGTGTGGTTAGTGTAGGCGACCATGGAGCGTACGATGGTCACGGCCTCGTCAAACTCGATGTCGTGCTTGGTGGTGAGCAAGCGAATGAGCTCGGGGATGACCATGGTGGGGTGCGTGTCATTGATCTGGACTACGGCGTAGTCGGCCAGGTCGTGCAAGTTGCTGCCGCGCTCGATGGCCTCGTCGATCAGGAGCTGGGCGGCGTTGCTCACCATGAAGTACTCCTGATAGATGCGAAGTAGGCGGCCCTGCTCGTCGGAATCGTCGGGGTAGAGGAACAAGGTGAGGTTCTTGGCGATCTCGGTCTTGTCGAAGTCGATGGAGCTGCCGGGGACCAGGCCGTCGTCGACACTTGCCAGGTCGAACAGGCGCAGGCGGTTCTTGGTGGGCTGGCCGTAACCGGGCACATCGATGTTGACGAGCTTGGAAGTAACGGCAAAATCGCCGAACTCGACGGTGTAGGAGCGGTCATCGTCGACTAGGATGTCCTGCTCA
>USHT01000202.1 GCA_900554455.1 uncultured Collinsella sp. | reverse complement strand
TGTTTTAGCTACCCTGCCGGGTTGCTGCTGCTAGGCGAGAGCGGCCATGATGGTGCGGGCGACGCCGTCGTGGTCGTTGTCGTATTCGGTAATGGCGTCGGCGGCCTCGCGATCTTCGGGCTCGGCGTTGATCATGGCCATGCCATGGCCCGCTGCCTGCAGCATGGGGATGTCGTTGATGTTGTCGCCGAACGCCCAGGCGTCGGCGAGACGCTCGCCCAGGTGCTCGCATAGCCACGTGAGGGCCGTTCCCTTGGTGGCGCCCTCGCCCATGACCTCGATATTCATGGCGTACGAACGCGTGACCTCAATGCCTCCGAGCGTGTCGAGCTCCGCCGCGATGGCGTCGCGATCGGCCGGGTCGTGCCAGTACATGGCGATGCGTTCGAGCGTCTCGACCTCGTCGATCTTGCTGTCGATATCCATGTCGATCGGTGTTCGTGTGCGCTTGAGCGAAGCTGCGATGTGGGGGTCGCCGCCGCAGAACTCATCCAGGCGCGTGTAGAGCGAGCGGGGGAGGAAGCACTGCCCGTCCGCGAAGATATCGAAGGTCACATCGTGGCCGGCGGCGATGCGGCGGATGCGATGGGCAATGCCGCAATCGAGCGGTCGGCTCAAGATGCGCGTGGCGCGCGAGGCGTCGGTGGGCACATCGTCGTCGAGCTGCCAGACGCTGGCGCCATTGGCGCAGACGGCATAGTGCACGGCGGGATGGGCGAGGATGGGCTCAAAGATGCCCGACAGCGGACGTCCCGTGCAGGGCACAAATTCAATCCCGCGTCGAGCGAGCTCGTCGAGCATCGCCCAGGTGGCATCGCTCATCTGCTTATCGCTCGTCAACAGCGTTCCATCCATATCGGAAAACACAATCATTTGATGCAGCCCTTTCTGCTGGCATAAAAAGCGTGGCCGAGGGCTTGGGTCCCTGGCCACGCTCGAGTTCTATAACGGTCCGCGTCCTAGCGGTCAGCGAGCGGCTTGTACTCCAGCGGCTCGATCACCGGACGGTATGCCGGGCGGATGATGCGATGCGCGCAGAAGAGCTCTTCCATGCGGTGTGCCGACCAGCCGGCCATGCGGGCGACGGCGAAAAGCGGCGTAAAAAGCGTCTCGGGCACGCCGAGCATCTTGTAGATAAAGCCTGTGTACAGGTCGATGTTGGCGCAGATAGGCTTGGTCATGCCGTGGTCGCGCATCACCTGCGGTGCCAGGCGCTCGATGCGCTCGATGAGTGCGAACTCTTCGCCCAAGTCCTTCTTGGCTGCCAGTGAGCGCGCGTAACGGCGGCAGACCTCGGCGCGCGGGTCGCTGAGCGTATAGACGGCGTGGCCCATGCCGTAGATGAGGCCCGTGCCGTCGAAGGCCTGCTTGTCGAGGATCTTGCCCAGGTAGGCCGCGACCTCGTCCTCGTCCTCCCAGTTGGAGACATGCGCGCGGATGTCCTCGTGCATAGACACGACCTTGGCATTGGCGCCGCCGTGGCGCGGGCCCTTGAGCGAGCCGATGGCCGCGGCGTAGGCGGAATACGGGTCGGTGGCCGAAGACGACAGCACGCGGCAAGCGAAGGTGGAGTTGTTGCCGCCGCCGTGCTCGGCATGCAGCATGAGCATAACGTCGAGCAGCATCGCCTCATCGCGGGTGAACGCCATGCCGCCGCGCAGGACCTGTAGGATGGTCTCGGCGGTGGAGAGACCGGGCGTGGGGTGCGGCACGTGAACCTCGGAGCCGCGAAGCTTGGCGACCGAGGCCATGTGTGCGAAGGCGGCAATGCGCGGGAGACGTGCGAGCATGGAAATGGCGACGTCGATTTCGTGCTCGGGCGTGATCACGTCTGGTTCGGCATCGAAGGCGTAGAGCAGCAGTACGGCGCGCTGGAGCACGTTCATGATGCTCGACGACACCGTGGTCATAGGGAACTCTTTAACGTACTCGTCGCTTAGATGTCTAAAGGCGCCCAGGCGCTCGCAAAAGCCGTCGAGCTCTTCCTTGTTGGGCAGCGAACCCGTGATAAGCAGATAGGCGACTTCCTCGTAGCCGTAGCGATTCTCGGCCTGGGCATTGTTGACCAGATCCTCGATGCTGTAGCCGCGAAGCGTGAGCTTGCCCTGATCGGGCACGACCTTTCCGTCGACCTTGTTGTAGCCGTGCACATCCGAGATACGAGTGAGGCCCGCGACCACGCCCGAGCCGTCGGCATTGCGCAGGCCGCGCTTGACATTGTGCTCGACAAACAGGTCCTCGTCGTACGGGGCGGTCGGCAGGCCGTGGTAGAGGCTTTCGCTTTCAGACGAAATCTGGCGGCTTGCTTCGTAATCCAGAACCAGTCGGCTCAAGTGGTCATCGAAGCGGTAATAGATTTTCTTGGCGTCGTAGGCCATGCGCGCTCCTCTCCGGTCCGCTTTGGGGCCGCGCGCTTGGACGATATGACGTCAAGCTGCCCCGAGCGGCTTGTTCGCTACAGGCGGTACATAAAGTTAAAGACGTCCTCGCGCTGGATGGACACGTTGACGCCCGAAAGCTCGCCAGCCTCGGCTAGCGCCTTCTGCAGCTCGGCGAAGTCGAGCTTGGACTCGGCGGTGTCGGCCAGCATGGTCATGGTAAAGATGTCCTCGATAATGGACTGCGTAATGTCGCGGATGTCGACGTTGGCCTCGCCCAGAACACGGGTGACGCCGGCGACGATACCGGGGCGGTTCTTGCCAAGGACGGTGATGACGATACGGGAGGACGAGATCTCGGCCATGGGAAACCCTTTCGCGTGATTGCGGCGCGCGCGGGGCGCTCCGCTACGGTACAGTGTTCATCATTGTACCTGTCTGGCGCAAAAAAGGCGCGCTCGCTGCGGCGTTACATGCCTGCAACATGAGCGTAAGGGGGAAGGCCGTACGGGGAAGAGCCGTCTGGCGCGTGTCCGGCTCGTGTTGGGTTGATTTCCGATCTCAGCCGAACACATTGAGCGGACAGGCCGTTCCCGCAGTCAGCCGAACGCCTCCGACGGCTGATTCCGAACTGGAAGCGGAGGGCATCCCCGCCCTTCGGTAGGGGATACCGCTCCGCGGCGCATGCCGCGGGCGGCGCCCCTATCGGACCACCGTGACCTCAGTTGGGATGGGCCCAGCACTGCCGCGTACT
>USHT01000201.1 GCA_900554455.1 uncultured Collinsella sp. | reverse complement strand
CATCATGATGACACTCACGAAAAACAGCGAAACCGTTGCCGCGGGAATGCTCCGCAACAGGACCTTGTAGTCCTCCATGACCTTCTTGATCATTATGTACTCCTTTGGTTTTAGGTTTAACGAGCAGGATATCGGACCCGAACTGCTCGGACGCCCCGGTCTTGAGACGACGGTGGGTATGATAGCCGCTCACACGGCATCAGGCAAGCAAACGGCGCGGCAGCCCCGCAGGGCCACCGCGCCGATGCGTTAAAAGGCCACGTTGCCAAACTCCGACAGGATAAGGTCGGGATTGTGGTCGGTTGCCCAATCCACGTTCCACGGGCTCGTGAACAACAGCAGCTTACCGCCGCGCATGTCCTCGACGCGCAGCGTGTCGCGCGTGAGCGAAAGGCCCGGGATATCGATGGTATCGGGGTCGTTCTGAATCCAGCGGATGTCCGTATAGGGCAGCGGCTGGCGACGAACCTCAACACGGTACTCGGCCTTGAGGCGACGCTCGAGCACCTCAAACTGCAGCACGCCGACCACGCCCACAATGACGCTCTCCATGCCGGCACCCAGCTCGCGGAAGATCTGGATGGCGCCCTCCTGGGCAAGCTCCTCCATGCCCTTGACGAACTGCTTGCGCTTGAGCGTGTCGACCTGCGTAATGCGAGCGAACATCTCGGGGGCAAACGTCGGGATCTGCGGATACTGCACGTGGCGCTTGCCGGAGCACACGGTGTCGCCGATGCTAAAGATACCCGGATCGAAGAGGCCCACGATATCGCCCGCGTACGCCTCGTCCACGATGGCGCGGTCGTCGGCCATCATCGACGTGCCCGTGGCAAGCTTGAGCTTGCGGTTGCCCTGCACGTGGAAGGCGTCCATGCCGCGCTCGAACTTGCCCGAGCAAATGCGCACAAAGGCGATGCGGTCACGGTGGTTCTTGTCCATGTTGGCCTGGATCTTAAACACAAAGCCGCTAAAGTCGTCGCGGCAGGGATCGACCGGCTCGCTGGTGAGCGTATCGGTATAGGCACGCGGCGTCGGGGCCAGACGCAGGAACTCCTTGAGGAAGGGCTCCACGCCAAAGTTGGTAAGCGCCGAGCCAAAGAACGCCGGGCTCAGCTTGCCGCAGGCCACGGCATCCAAGTCGAGCTCGTCGCCGGCGCCATCGAGCAGCTCGATGTCGTCCATCAGGTTCTTATGGTTCTCCTCGCCGATGAGCTCATCCATGGAAGGATCGCCCAACTCGGCCTCGACCTCGGCGACCTTCTTGGTGGCGTTGGCGTGACCGTCGCCCTCAAAGGCGATAACGCGACGGGTCTGACGATCGAACACACCGCGGAAATTGCGGCCGCTGCCGATCGGCCAGTTCATGGGATACGTATTGATACCCAGGACATTCTCGATCTCTTCCATGAGCTCAAACGGGTCGCGAGCCTCGTGGTCGAGCTTGTTCACAAAGGTGAAGATGGGAATGTGGCGCAGCGTACAGACCTTAAAGAGCTTTTTGGTCTGGGCCTCGACGCCCTTAGCGCCGTCGATGACCATAACAGCAGCGTCGGCGGCCATAAGGGTACGGTAAGTATCCTCCGAGAAGTCCTGGTGGCCGGGGGTATCGAGGATATTGACGCAGGCGCCGTTATAGGTGAACTGCAGGACCGAGGAGGTAACGGAAATACCGCGCTCCTTCTCGATGTCCATCCAGTCCGAGACGGCATGCTTGGCCGAGCTCTTGCCCTTGACCGAGCCGGCAGTCTGGATGCTGCCGGTATAGAGCAGCAGCTTCTCGGTAAGTGTGGTCTTACCGGCGTCCGGGTGGCTGATGATCGCGAATGTGCGGCGCGACGAGATTTCATCCGACAGGCTTGCCATGCGGATCCTTTCTTGCATTGAGTGCATTACGTCGTTGTAACCGCACTATTGTAGCCGCGAAATCCCGCTCTAGGGCGCCTATCAGGACAAATTCATCAGTTGGGGCCTGGGTAGCCGGCCCAATCAGCATTTGCCTCTTGCATAACTGTGCATAGTGTATATATACTGTGCTTACCGGTTATATACACGTGTAGCCCATCAGCTAAGGAGCCGCTGTGGACATCATCCTATCCAATTCGAGCGATAAGCCCATCTACGAGCAGATAACCTCGCAGGTCAAAGCTCAGATTTTATCGGGCACGCTCGCTGCGGGCGCCAAACTCCCCAGCATCCGTGCACTCGCGAGCGATCTTGGCGTGAGCGTCATCACCACAAAGCGCGCCTACGCCGACCTGGAGCAGCTCGGGTTTATCTGCACCGTGCAGGGCAAGGGCTGTTTTGTCGCCGAGGGCAACCAGGAGCTTTTGCGCGAAAACCAGCTCTGCCATATCGAAGAGCTACTTGCGAAAGCGGCGAGCCAAGCCGAAACCCTGGGCGTCACGCGCGACAAACTGCACGAGATGCTCGACCTGGTGGCCCCCGAAACCATGCAGTAGCCATCTGCAAGAAAGGCTATACCATGCAATATTTGCTAGAAATCAAAGGTGCATCGCGCCATGTGAGCGATCGCTTTTCGCTGCACGACGTCACGCTTGCCGTGGAGCCCGGCCAGATCGTCGGCTTTGTTGGTGCCAATGGTGCCGGCAAAACAACGACGATTCGCGCCGCGCTCGGGCTTATCAAGCTCGATGCCGGCGAGGTGCACCTGTTTGGGCAGCGCTGTGGCGCCGACGCGCCCGATGGGTCGCAACGCCATCTACGCTCCCGCGTCGGTCTTGTCCTGGACACGTGCCCCTTCCCCTCCACGCTCAAGGTGGGCCAGGTCGAGTCGCTCGTAGGCCCGGCGTACCCCACGTGGGACCGCGAAACGTTCGCCGGATTCATCAACCAATTTGGCCTCGATCCCAAGACAAAGGTCAAGGACCTCTCCCGCGGTATGGGCATGAAGCTGCAACTTGTCTGCGCACTCAGTCACAAGGCCGAACTGCTCGTTTTGGACGAAGCCACCGCGGGCCTCGATCCCATGGCACGCGAGGAACTGCTCGATGAGCTGCTCGCCTTTGTCGCCGACGGCCAGCGCAGCGTGCTGCTCTCGAGCCACATTACGTCTGATCTCGATCGTGCTGCCGACCGCGTCATCTGCATCGATAACGGCTCGATTGTGTTTGACCTG
>USHT01000200.1 GCA_900554455.1 uncultured Collinsella sp. | reverse complement strand
CACCGCGGCGGTCATTGTTGCCGCCACGACGGTTACCGCGCTCGGCGGCGCGCTCGGCCTTGGCCTTGTCCTCGGCGTCCTTCTTCTCCTTGAGCACGGTCTCCTGTGCGGCGATCTGGTCGAGCAGCGAACGGAAGCGCGAACCGGAGTCGGAAGCGGGAACGGCGCGGCGCTGAGCCTCGCGGGCAGCCTCCTCCTTCTCGCGGGCAAGGCGCTCCTGCTCGGCCTTCTTCTTGGCCTCAGCCTCGGCACGGGCAGCCTCCTCGGCAGCCTGGGCTGCGGCAAACTGGCGGCGCTCCTCCTCGCGTGCCTTCTCGGCAGCGATGCGCTCGCGCTCGGCCTCGGCGGCGCGTGCGGCCTCCTCAGCGGCAGCTGCCTGCTCCTCGGCCTGCTTGGCGGCCTCGACTTCCTGGGCGCGGGCCTCGATCACCGAGGCGAGCTGCTTGCGGACCATGGCGACATAGGCGTCCTCCAAGGTGGAGGAAGCGGACTTAGCGGGAATCTTCATATCGGCGAGATGACCCATCAGTTCCTTGGAGGTCATGCCGAACTCTTTGGCCAGGGTGGACACACGGACTTTTGCCATATGACTTCACCTACCCTTTCTGGCACCTTGGGTGCCTAGAGACTGAACGAGCGTGGGAGACGCGCCGGGACCCGCCCGGCGCGACCGCGCGCTAGATCAGGTCCTCCGCATCATCGAAGGCGTCGGTGTCGTGGACACCGCAGAAACGGGAGCCGGGACGAGCCTGGTTGCGGCACTGGATGCCGTCCTCGGACACGTACTCGCAGCGGCGGACGTCCTCGTCCTCCTCGTCACCGATCAGGTCGGCGGCGGGCTCCTCGTGAACGGGAACGTTCTTGAGGATATCGGCGGCAAGCGTCTCGGACTTGATGTCGATGTGCCAGCCGGTCAGGCGCGCGGCGAGACGGGCGTTCTGGCCCTCCTTGCCGATGGCGAGGGACAGCTGGTCGTCGGGCACGATGACGCCGGCGTAGGCCTTCTCCTCGTCGATGAGGACGCGGGTGACCTTAGCGGGCGAAAGGGCGTTGGCGACGTAGACGGCAGGATCGGCATCCCACAGGATGACGTCGACGCGCTCGCCACGGAGTTCGCCCACGACAGCGCGAACACGGCTGCCCTTGGGGCCGACGCAGGCGCCCACGGGATCCAGACGGTCGTCGAGCGAGTGGACGGCGACCTTGGAGCGCTGGCCGGGCTCGCGCGCGATCGACTTGATCTGGACGGTGCCTTCATAGATCTCGGGCACCTCCTGCTCAAACAGACGACGCATGAGCTCGGGGTGGGTACGGGAGATGACAATCGGCGGACGGCTGTGCTCGCCACGAACCGGCTGCAGGTTGGAGTTGGGGTCGCGAACGTCGATGATCACGGCCTTGATGTGCTGGTTGTGCAGGTAGCGCTCGCCCATCGGACGCTCGTTGCGCTCGTTCTCGTAACGACGCTGATCGAAGTGCGGAAGCTCGGCCTCGACGCCCTCGCGGATCTTGACGATCGTGAAGTCGGGCGTGGACTGAAGCACGGTACCGCTGATGAGGTCACCGATGCGGCCGGAGAACTCCTCGTAGATCTGCTCGCGGGCGGAATTACGCACGATGGCGTTGATCTCGGCCTTGGCGTGCTGGGCGGCGATGCGGCTCGTGTTCTTGGGGGTGACGTCGATCTCCTCGAACTCGGTGAAGTTGCCCTCCTCGTCCATGGAATCGTCGATCGGCTCAAGGCGGTAGACGTAGATCTTGCCGGTGGTGCGGTCGATGGTCACCTTGGCGCCCCACTCAAGATGCAGGATCTCGGCATAGCTCTTGGCGAGCGACTGCTCCAGGCGGTCGATCAGGTAGAGCTGGTCGATGTGCTTCTCCTGGCAAAGCTCCATCAGGGCGGACATCATGTCGGATGCTGCCATCTTACTTTCCTTCCTTCGCGGGCTTGAAGTCGTAGGTGGGCTTCAACTTGCACTTTTTAACATCAGAAAAATCGAGGGTGACGGACTCGCCGTCCTCGAGCTCGAGGGTCACGTTCGTCTCGGTGGCGGCAGCAATCTTACCGGCGTACTTGCGACGGCCCTCGGTGGCGGTAGAGGTGAGCTCGCAGTTCTCGCCCACAAAGCGGGCAAAGTCACTCGGGCGGCGCAGCGGGCGCGCCATACCCGGGCTCGACACCTCGAGCGTATAGCTCGAAGAGATGGGGTCGAGCTCCTCAATCACATCGCCGACCCACTTGGTGTTGGCCGTGACGTCATTGAGCGACAGGCTCTGACCCTCGGCACCCTCGATACGCACGCGCACGCAGGGGGCCTTGGTGGCACCCACGAGCTCAACGTCGACGATGTCGACATCGCGCTGGGGAGCAACGGCCTCGAGCGCGTCGATGATCGCCTGCTCGGTCTTGGTCTTGACCATTGCGGCACCTCCATTCATACAAAAAAGAAGCGGGGCCGAAACCCCACTTCTTTCAATTACAACTTCATTTGCAAACAAACTATACCAATACCTGCACAAACGTGCAACCACAACGCAAACCCGCAGGTCAGCGTGAGCACAGGTTCTCCACAAGAAATGGATAATTGGGTGTTGTCGCAAGTATCCATAACCAAAGCGAGGGGCGACTCCCTGCGGAATCGTCCCTCGCTTTTTCATGTCAGCTATGCGCGCAGCGCTTACTTGACCACCAGGTTAACCAGCTTGCCGGGCACGCAGATGGCCTTGACGACCGTCTTGCCCTCAAGCCACTTGGCAACGGCTTCCTCAGCGGCAGCCTGCATCTCCTCGTTGGAGGCGTCGCGGGCGACGTCAATGCGGCCACGGACCTTGCCGAGCACCTGTACGACGATCTGCACCGTGTCCTCGATGGACTCGGCCAGGTCGAACTCGGGCCAGGCGGCGGTGTAGGCATTGCCCTCACAGCCGAGCGCCTCGTGCCACAGCTCGTCGGCCCAGAACGGGCAGATGGGGGCAAGGACGCTCACGATATCCTTGGCCACACCGTAGCACAGGGCCTTGTCGCGGTCAGCGCCCTCGGTAGCGTTGAGGTAGGCGCTCGCGGCGTTGACAAGTTCCATGACGGCCGAGATCGCGGTGTTGAACTGGCCGCGGTCGAAGTCCTCGGTGCACTTGGCAATGGTGCGGTGACGCTCGCGA
>USHT01000199.1 GCA_900554455.1 uncultured Collinsella sp. | reverse complement strand
GGAATGGCCTATTTGCTCAATGTGTTCGGCTGAGATCGGAAATCAACCATCGACGTAATCGTCCAGCACGAAGACGGCGCTCACCGTTGTATGACAATGGGCAATGAACCTACCATTGTTGTAGGATTCAGCGTATTGATATCCTCGAGCGAAAGGCGCACACGTGCCCCAAGACCATCCGACCGATAATCCCATCCTCAATGCTGCGAAGCGCGAGCTGGCAGAACGGGCACAAACGGCCGTTCCCCTGCGCACGGCAAACGATGCCTACGACAGACCCGCCCGCATCGTCTCGATCAACACGTCGGCGCACAAGGGCACACGCAAGTCGCCCGTCGCCGATGGACGCGACACCGTTATAGAGCAATTCGGCCTCGCCTCCGACGCACACGCCGGGCATTGGCACCGTCAGGTTTCCTTTTTGGCCGCAGAGTCCATCCAGACGGCGCAGGCTCGCGGACTCGATGTGCGCGAGGGTGACTTTGGAGAAAACTTCACCACCCGGGGCATCAATCTACTCTCGCTCCCCTTGGGCACGCAGCTCAAGCTTGGCAGCAAGGTGCTTGTCGAAATCAGCCAAATCGGCAAGGTCTGCCACACACGCTGTGCTATCTACTATCTCGCTGGCGACTGCATCTTTCCGCACGAGGGCATTTTTGGCGTGGTACTAAAGGGCGGAGAGATCCATATCGGCGACGATATCCAGGTAGTCAAACTCGGCGACGGCACCTGTTCGTTCACCCCTGCCGAAGCCCTCGAAGAGATTGAGCAGGCTCGTCTCGAAGGAACCCTGTAGTTGTAAAACCCCATGTTGAGATAGCTTTTACATCCCAAAACTCCTCTCAAACAGGGCTCTGTAACGTTAAAGTTGAACTCTATGGTTTCTCAACAATTCATCATAACTGCAGGTCAAAGCCAAAGCCTCAAGTTCAACTTGACCCTTTGGAACCTTTAAGGTTCAAGTTGAGGTCGAAAGCAGTAGTAGAATACCGTTTGAACCATAACCCACGATTGATTGCAGAGGGACTGGATGCAGCATTCGAATCATCGCGCCGCAGCGCTCATTGCGTCGAAGCCGGCTCGTATCATCACGAGCGCCGCGCTCGCCGTTGCGCTGACGGCCACGCCGATGCTCTCCCCCGTTGCGGCGTATGCCGCCTCACAGGCAACGCAGGACCAGCTTTCCGCAGCCCAGCAGAAGATCGAAGCCGCCACGAGCGCCTACAACGACGCCCGCACCAAGCTCGATGACCTGCAAAAGCAGATTGACTCCAATGAGGCAAGCATCGAGGAAATCGAGGCTAAGCTTCCCGAGCAGCAGGCCAAGGCAAGCTCCGCCATGCGCGATCTGTACAAGTATCAGAAGGGCACCAATCCCATCGTGAGCTTCCTGGTCAACGCGCAGAGCCTGGGTGAGTTCATCACGACCTGCAAATACACCAACCAGATCACGAGCTCGAGCGTCGACGAGATCGAACAGCTCAATAACATGCAAACCGAACTCGAGCAGAACAAGGCTGAGCTCCAGCAGGCCAAGTCTCAGCTTGAGGCTGAGCAGAAAAACGCCGAGGATGCGCTGGCGCAGGCCCAGCAGCTCCGCAGCGAGGCGCAGGCAAAAGCCGAGCAGGAAAATGCCGCCGAGCTTGCCAAGCTTGAGGCCGATAAGGCCGCTGCCGCCGAGAAGCTCTCGGGCGAGGGCGTAAGCGGCAGCAATTCCAGCAGCCAGGCCACCAACACCAACACCACCATCGACACCACGGTGAACAACGCCAATACCGGTAGCTCCGATTACGATTCGTTCATTAATGAGTGGACAGGCCGCATCGACAATTATCTCGCCGGCTCCCCCATGGCAGGCCAGGGCTATAACTTTGCCGTCGCCGCTTGGAATACCGGTGTCGACCCCCGTTGGTCCCCCGCCATCGCCTGCATCGAGAGCACCAAGGGTGCTTATTGCGCCAATTCTTACAACGCCTGGGGCTGGAGTGCACGTGGCGGCGGTTGGCGCAGCTTTGGCAGCTGGAGCGAGGGTATCTCCGCTCACGTTGCCTATCTGGGCGCCAACTACGGCTCCACCCTTACCCCGGATGCGGCCAAAAAGTACTGCCCGCCCACGTGGCAGGACTGGTACAACAAAGTCGCCGCTCAGATGAACCGCATCTAAGTGCAACTGCAAAGGGCCCCAATGGGGCCCTTTTCTTTTAGGTAGCGGAGGTATCAACGACGCCGGTCGCATTGGCAACCGCGACTATGACGATCATGCATAGGAGCAGCACACCCAATGCCTTGAACCAGAGTTTCGCGAGTTTCTTGCCGCGATAGCTGTCGAGCAGTGCGAATCGCCGACGAAGACGGCGCTTATCGAGCAGCGCAAAATGCATAAGCACCATAAGGCCATCGACAAAGAAAAAATACTCGATTATGAGAAACCACGTCGGGTAGCTTTGGTTTGCTCCGGTGGGGTGAAAGACGGCAAAGTGACTTCCGGCAAAGAACACAAGCAGCGAGAAGCAGACGAGCGTATTCCAAATGCGCCCCAGAGACTCCGGAACACGAGAGAGCAGACCGCATGCAGCGGAGGTGGCAGGCCTAGGAAGCTCTGCGGGGTTTCGGAGCCCTTGGGGCGTCAACCCCGTCTCCAAGGCCGGAGTATGGACAAGCGCAGGCGCAGGAGGCCGCACGGGGTGAATCAGGTCGTATGCCGCGCGCGTCGCCCGTCCCAACGCTTCCGCACTCGCAAAACGCTTGGCCGGGTCGAGCGCCATCGACATGCAGATGACATCGGCCAGTGGAGTGGGAATGCCACGCGCCTCGCATTGCTCGCGCATGTCAAGCCCTGGTTTAGGGTCGACTCCCGTCAAGCAGAAGAACAACAGGGCGCCGAGTGCGTAGACGTCGCTTCGCACGCTCGTCTGCCCAAACCCATACTGCTCGGGCGGCGCATAGGGTCGCGTGCCAAACTTGACGGTGTCGGCATCGGCGCCATCGCGCCATACGCGCGCGATCCCCAAGTCGATAATCACCAGCGATGAAAATGTCAGGCCGTCATCAGGCGTATAGTTGGCACCTGTCACGATGATATTCGACGGCTTGAGGTCACGATGGATCACCGGCGCCGACGTCTCCCCCGCCATTGCAAAACCGGCGTGGAGCTCGCCCACGGCATCGCATAGGGC
>USHT01000198.1 GCA_900554455.1 uncultured Collinsella sp. | reverse complement strand
AACTGCGGGAACGGCCTATTTGCTCAATGTGTTCGGCTGAGATCGGAAATCAACCATGGAAATGTAAGCAACGTCAGGGAACGTAAGGTCGACGGGCCTGGCTCCTTACAGTGCGAAGGCATCGACGTTGCCCCAGTGACGGCGCAGCGTGATGGCGGCAGCGGGCTCGGTATTGTCAAAGACGACCGACCACTGCGTGTTGCTGGTGATGTCTTCCGGATTGGGCTTTTGCGCCGCAGCGCGTAGGGCCTTCCAAGCGACTGCCTCGTCTTGGGCGCCGACATGGGCGTCAAGGACATCGGCGATTGCGACGGCGCGCTCTTTACCATGGCCCAGCTCGCCATTCTTTTGGTTGGGCAGCACTTCGTCGCCATAGCAGGCGTAGAAGTTCGTGACCTGGCGAACAGGGGTCGCTTTGAAAGCGCGGTCCGGATCGCGCGGGTCCCACTCTACTACGCGCGCGTCACCGGCGGCGTCGTTGATAAAGAAGTGGTAATCGCGTCCTGCCATGGCGTGCATGTCGTAGGCGGAAAGCAGGTCGACAGCTTCTTGCGTGGTGGCGGCACGGTCGAGCACCAGGCGGATGGCGAGCGAGGTATTGATGACGGGACGTTGCGTGTCCTGGTCACAGGGCTGGGAATCCAGGGTGAGTACGGCAATGGACACGCCGCATTCGTTAACACCGTCGAGCTGGGCAAACGGGCCCATCAACGCCGCGGCGCGTCCGGTGACGGAGTCAAGCGGAGTGTTGGCGCCCAGGTTATTGAGGGCGGCAAAGCCGATGGAGGCATAGCCGCCGCGTGGGTGATTGCGCACCAGCAGCGCCGAGGTGTCGTCTTTAAAGTCGTAATTGCGACCGGTGCGCACGCGGCCTTCGGCATCTACGGCGACAAAAGCGCTGCAGGCAAACTGGGGCGCCTGGACATGTACCGGCACACCGGGCAGCACCTGCGCCACCACGGCATCGATGTAGGCCTGGTCGTCGCGCACGCCAGCGGCGATGATGCGATCAAGATCGTAGTCGTAGGCGATGTCGATTGCGTACAGGTCATAGCCATCCGCGTAGCCGGTCAAGCGTTTGAGCGACGCGGCGGACTTGATTTGCTTGTGATAAACGATACCGGTGGCAGCGGCAAGGCCGACGGCGACTCCCGCGACACCGCAGGCGATGGCAATGTTACGTGGCTTCATGGCGGCTCCTCTCGTCCTGTTAGCGTAATTGTCGCAAAAGGTGCACGGGCATGATGGCTCAACTTGGTGAGCGGTGCGGGATTAAACACGGAATGAAGAGTGCAGCGCTGGCGCGGCGGGGTATGCTGGAAGGGACCATCAACCCAGCGAAAGGGGAGAGCATGACGGATCAGGAAACGCCCGAGCGCGCGCATGTGACGGCCGATGATATCGAGGCCGCCAACGACCTTATCGACTTTATCGAGGCATGCCCCAGCATGTTCCATACGGCGGCGACCATTATGGCCGAGCTCGACGAGGCGGGCTTTACCTACCTGCCCGAGAACGCGGCATGGGACATCGAGCCGGGCGGGCGTTATTACACGCAGCGCAACACCTCGAGCGTCGTTGCCTTTAAGGTGGGCGAGGACCTGGCTGCTACGTGGGGCGAGGACGGCGTTGCCGGCGACTATCATTTTCAGCTCACGGCGTCGCACAGCGATTCGCCGACGTTTAAGGTCAAGGCTGTGCCCGAGCTCGATGGCGCAGGTGAGACGTTGCGCCTGAACACCGAGGCCTACGGCGGCATGATCGACTACACCTGGTTCGATCGCCCGCTGGCGCTCGCGGGCCGCGTGCTGGTACGCGAGGGCGACCGTATTGAGAGCCGCCTGCTTGCCACCGAGCGCGAGGTCGCTATTATCCCGAGCCTTGCCATCCACATGAACCGCGGCGTTAACGAGGGCTTTGCGCCCAACCGCGCTGTCGACCTGTGCCCGCTCATCAGCGCCGGTGACCTTAAGCAGGGCGACTTTGATGCTCTGATCGCCGACGAACTGGACGTTGAGCCCGAGCAGATCCTGGGTCGCGACTTGTTCCTGGTCAATCGTCAGGATGCGCGCATTTGGGGCTGGGCTGACGAGTTCATCTCGACGCCCAAGCTCGACGACCTGGCCTGCGCCTATACCTCACTGCAGGCATTTTTGGGTGCCGAGAACGCGCACGATGTTTCGGTCTTCTGCTGCTTTGATAACGAGGAGGTTGGTTCCGAGACCAAGCAGGGCGCCATGTCGACGTTCTTGGCCGACGCGCTGCGCCGCATCAACGGATCGCTGGGCTTTGACGACGAGTCGTACCATCGCGCGCTTGCCGCCTCGATGCTCGTGAGCTGCGACAATGCACATGCCGTGCACCCCAACCACGCCGAGAAGTGCGACGCTCGCAATCAGGTTGTGCTCAACGGCGGCATCGTCATCAAGGAAGCCGCCAACCAGCACTACTGCACCGATGCCTTTAGCCGCGCGGTGTTCCAGGCCATCTGCGATGACGCCGACGTGCCCACGCAGGCCTTTGCCAACAAGAGCGACATGGCCGGCGGCTCCACCCTGGGCAACCTGTCTAACATGCAGGCGAGCATGCACGCCGTAGACGTGGGCCTGCCGCAGCTTGCCATGCACTCGAGCTACGAGACCGGCGGCGTACGCGACGTCATGTACGCCATCCGCGCCCTCACCGCCTTCTACGAGCGAAACCTAACCATCAACGGCGCCGAAAGCGTGGAGCTCTAAATGCGAGCCGAAGAAATGAAGTCCGAGCGTGGGGCTCAGCTTATTGATCGGGGTTTACAGCTGTTCGTCGCCGCTTGCCATGAGTCAGGGGTCGACGTTTCCAAGGCGCGACCAACGAGTGCTGAAGAACTCAAACGTAACGCCTATTCGGACCGCTATGACGAGGAGACGGACTGGCTCTAATAAGCGAAGTGTCGAAAACGCTAGATGTATGTTTGATATCACTTTGGTGAGAGTGTCGCAGGCAGAACTACCGGTATGGCGCAAGCCAACCTGACCCCATTGCACCAAACCTACCAAAAAGGGACAGGTTCATTTTGGCAGGTTTTATCTGGGCAAATGCCGCAATACCACCAGCTGGACGGAATTGTTAAGACACCGCGGGTTGGGCAAACGTCAGCGAGCGACGTCCAGAGCGAACAAGTTGGCATGAAAAAGGCGAGGTATTGACCTTCTGGTCATGCCTCGCCTTTT
>USHT01000197.1 GCA_900554455.1 uncultured Collinsella sp. | reverse complement strand
GCGCCAATGGACAGCGCCGTCTCCCCCATCGCCCGATAGCCCTTCGTCGTCGAAAGATGACACCCGATCGTCAGCATCTCCAACTCCCCCTCATCAGTTGCGGTGAAATACGGTCTATTGGTGCCTTATTTTGGCGCAAACAGACCGTATTCCACCGCAAGTTATAAAAGGGGCATCAGAGATGTGGGCCGCCAGGCACCACGGGCGCCGGCGTCATGATCCCCTACGCGTCAGCGCCAAGTCCTAGAGGGCTAGACGGATTGCATCGATGATGTGCGCACAGCGCTGAGTGGCGGCAAGGGGCATGACGGGACTCTCGAGTTTCCCCGCCCGGATGAGCTGGGTCGCATGCTGGATTTCGCCGTAGAAATCATCGATCTCAAACGGGGCATTTATTTCGAGCGTTCGACCGTCGGAATACTTCACATGAGCGAGCTCGGGACGATGGAGCCGCTCGATTTCCAACGAGCCCCGCTCGCAGGCAATCGTTAAGCGGCTTTCATATGTTGCTTTGCCGTCGCACACCATATGAATGGGCATACCGCCGACGCTCATATGGATCTCGTCGGCCCAATCGACGCGACCGCCCGATACGTCACGCCAGCGAACTTCACGGGACGAAACCTCGCAAGTGCCCGCGAGCAAATCCTCAAACCAACCGACTGCATAGCAGCCCATGTCATATAGACAGCCGCCCTGCAACGGATCAAGCAAATAGCCCGAAGGAGACTCGCCGTAATCGAGCTTTTGTACGCTTTCAATCGAGACAATACGGCCAAGCTCACCCGACGCAAGCAAGTCCTTCACGCGAGTGCGCATCGGGCAAAACCGATTCTTCATCGCCTCCATAAACAGGACGCCGCGCTCGCGAGAGGTGGAAGCAATCGAGAGAGCCTCTTCCTCACTCAAAACGGCCGGCTTTTCGCACAGCACGGCCTTTCCGGCGCGCAGCGCGCGACAGGCCCAACGCGTATGCATGCCATGCGGAAGAGCCAAGTAGATTGCGTCGACATCGGGGTCGGCAATCAGCGCGTCATAAGCCGCATTGCCGTTGTCGTCGACCGAGGCATGGCCATGCGCAGCATCGATCGAAAACGCTCGGGATAATTCCTCGACATGTGCAGGAGTGCGGCCGGCCGCAGCCACCAGCCGTGCCCCGTCGACCTTCTTGAGTGACGATGCAAATCGATGAGAAATGTGCCCAGCGCCCAAAATGCCCCAACGAACCTCACGCGAATCATTACGTAAACCTCGGTCACCCACGATAGCCTCCCATCAGTTGCGGCAAAAAAGTTCCTGCTATCGCCCTATTCTGCCGCAAACAGGGACTATTCCATCACAAGATATAAAAGGGTCATGAGGAGTGAGTTTTGCTGAAGACTTTAAGCATGACCGTTACGGGGCCAGGCTGGAAACGTCGGCGCACGTCATCGAGACGCTCGGGGATATCGATATGCTGTGGGCAGTGGTGCGCGCATTTGCCGCACTTGACGCAATTGCTCACCAGCTTGGCCTCGCTTGTGCGCACCGCGCTCGCCGTAAAGTACTGCGATAGACCCGTAAACCAGCTGTGCGCGTAGCTCGCGTTGTAAGCGGCAAAGCAGCCGGGAATGTTAATACCCTTGGGACATGGCATGCAGTAGCCGCATCCCGTGCAGGGCACACGGTTCGATTTCTCAAACTCCATCAACACGCGCGCAATCGTGTCGAGCTGGTTGGCCGTCATCGAATTCGGCAACGCGAGGTCTGCCAGTGACGAATTCTCGTCCACCTGCGCGGTATCGGTCATACCAGAAAGCAACATGGTCACCTGGGGATGATTCCACACCCACGAGAGCCCCCAAGCGGCAGGCGTATGCAAATGCCGATCGCATGCACCATCGAGAACAGTGCGCGCCCGCGGAGGCAATTTGCCTGCCAAGCGTCCGCCCAAAAGCGGCTCCATCACAAACACCGCAAGGCCTCGCTCGGCGGCGGCCATGAGCCCCGCTGTTCCCGCCTGATATCGCTCTCCAGCGTAATTGTACTGGATCTGGCAAAAGTCCCACTCATACGCATCGAGCATCGTGAGGAAGTCCGCCGCGCTGCCGTGGTACGAAAAACCGATCTGGCGAATGCGCCCCACCGCCTTTTGACGAGCGATCCAGTCCTCAATGCCCAACGCCACCACACGTTCCCACTGGGCGGGCGAGGTAATGTTATGCATGAGGTAATAGTCGATATGGTCGGTCCGCAGGCGCCGCAGTTGCTCATCGAAGAACCGGTCGAAATCCTCCGCGCACTTGCACGAAGCATGCGGCAACTTGGTCGCCAGCAACACCCGGTCACGCAGCCCCAAGCGCTCAAGCGAGGCACCCACGCACGCCTCGTTACCGGGATAGAGATACGCGGTGTCCAGATAATTAATCCCCTGCTCCACCGCACGGGAAATGATGGCATCGGCTGTCTTCGCATCCGGACGTCCCGGCGCACCGGGAAACCTCATGCAGCCCAGACCCAGAGCGGATATTCGGTTACCACTTTTGGGGTCAACGCGGTATTGCACGGCCCCTCCCTTCGCCATCAGCGCCCCGACAAGGCGAAACACAATGGTCACGCAGCCGAAACATCGTGGAATCGCAATCGAGAACGTATCGTAACGCAGCAGAAATCGAGCTGTCACGGCACCGCTTTAACATCAGCAAAAAGCCCGATGAAAGGAGGCGAACGGACCACGCGTGAGGACGCCTATCCCTACCCCGGCGAACAATACATCCTCTCGGTCGACCGTTACCAGATCGAGGTCATGGACCATCTGGACGAGCTTCCCGCCACGGGTGCCGTCATCTTCTGTACCTTCCCCAAGGTGCGCGATGGCGTTGGATATCCCGCACGCGTTTTCGCGGTCTGCCCTGCAGTGTAGCGTCCAGGCAAACATTTCTTTTTATAACTGCCGCCCCACGCACCCACAAATCACCCTGGCGGCATACAATCCATCAGGCGCCCCTTACGCGGGCGCCTTTTATATGGGGAGATGATTCGCATGCAGATCAACAAGGTCGCCTTTATCGGCAAGGGCGGCGTCGGCCTGCTCTACGGCAGCATGATCGCCAGGGCGCTCGGCAGCGACGCCGTCGAATACGTTATGGATGACGCACGTTTTGAGCGTCACGCGGGCGATGCGCTCACCGTCAACGGCGAGCCCTGTGTGCTCAAGTCCGTCCGCGCCAGCG
>USHT01000196.1 GCA_900554455.1 uncultured Collinsella sp. | reverse complement strand
CGATTACGTTATCGCTCATGGTTTTACGCCTCCTCAACGGGATCGACGGACAGGACAATTTCGCTAGCACCTAGGTCGAGTGCGCGCTGAATAACCTTTGCCGGTAGCGGGAAGCTTTCCATAACGCTCGGCTTAAACGCTCGGACCTTGCCGACGAACAGCTCCTCGCCGTTGGCCAGGATCCGTACGCGGGCGGTATCGACTGGTCGGCGCACGCGGAAGTTGAGCTTGGTGAGTGCCACGGCCGTAATGCGTCCCGGTAGCGCGTATCCCGCGATGCCGGCAGGGGAGATGGTGAGCTCGCAGTCCGGAACGGCGCCCGTGCCGGTCCCCAGCGCGTACGCCGCTGCAGCTGCGCCAGCCCTCTCGGACTCGGTCGTCACGTTGTCGGCCAGGTCGTGTACGTGCAGTACGTTGCCACAGGCAAAGATGCCCGGCACGCCCGTCTGGAGACTCTGATCCACCACGACGCCGCGCGTGCGCGGGTCAAGCTCCACGCCTGCGGCAACCGAAAGCTCGTTCTCGGGAATCAGACCCACCGAAAGCAGTAGCGTGTCGCACGGAACAATGCGCTCGGTCCCCGGAATGGGCGCCAAGCGCTCGTCGACTTGGCTTACCTCGACGGCTTCCACGCGGTCGTGCCCGATCACGCGTGTGACGGTGGTGGACAGGTGCAGCGGAATGCCAAAGTCGTTCAGGCAGTTCTTCACATTGCGGCGTAGGCCGTTGGCGTACGGCATGAGCTCGTACACGCCCTCGACCGAAATCCCCTCGAGCGTGCAGCGGCGCGCCATGATAAGCCCGATGTCGCCGGAACCCAAAATGACGGCGCGCGAGCCGGGTTTGAGGTTCTCGATATTGATGTATCGCTGCGCAAGGCCGGCCGTAAACACGCCGGCGGGACGACTGCCGGGAATCTTGATCTCGCTGCGCGTGCGCTCGCGGCACCCCATGGCAAGGACGATCGCGCGCCCGGTGGGCTGCAGCATGCCGGCAGGGCTCATGAGCATGACGGTGTGGACCGCGGCTTCTTCCGTAGGCTCGCCCGAATCAATCCCAATCACCATGCTGTCCAGGAACAGCGCAATGTCGGTTGTGTGCACCTGGTCGATAAAGCGCTGCGCGTACTCGGGACCGGTGAACTCCTGTTTAAAGTGCGACAGGCCAAAGCCGGGGTGGATGCACTGGCGGAGGATTCCACCCAGGTGCTGCTCGCGCTCCACGATGGCCACGTGGGCGCCGGCATTATGTGCGGCAAGCGCAGCCGCCATGCCAGCAGGCCCGCCGCCGATGACGACCACGTCGAAGGCTTGCGTTTGTACGGCTTCGACGACGTTGCAATCAATCGCGCTCGATTTGAATTCCGCCATCCTAGCGCACCCCCTTCAGCGGTCCCTCAACCAGCCAAGAACCTGCGTCCTCCAACAACACCTCGCTGGGGTCGCAGCCCAGCTCGCGCGCCAGGATCGCCACCACACGGCTCTGGCAAAAGCCGCTTTGGCACCGACCCATGCCGGCACGGCAGCGGCGCTTGACGCCCTCGACCGAAACCGCGCCCGGGCGGCGTCGGATCGCGGCCACGATCTCGGCCTCGGGCACCGTCTCGCAGCGGCAGACAATCTGTCCCCACGCGGGGTCGGACTCGATCAGTTCCTCCTTGCGCGCCAGCGGTGCACGGTCAAAGTCGTCCGGCGCGCGGCGAATTGGGTTCCAGTCCGCCCGCTCGTGCAGCTCTACGCCCGCCTCACGCATCACAAGCTCCATGTGCTCGGCAATGGCAGGCGCGCTTGCCACACCCGGCGACTGAATGCCCGCCGCCTGGAAAAGCCCCGGCACCACGGCCGACTGTCCAATAAAGAAGTCGTTCGTTCCCTGAATGACCGGACGCCCGCCGGCAAATGCGCGCACCACGCGGCGCGTATCCAGATCGGGCACCAGCTTGCGCGCGCCGGTCAGCAGCGCGTTCACATCGCTCGCATAGGTCTGCGTGTCGCCCGGCTCGCGCACGGCGGCCGTGGCGGTGATCACGGTGTTGCCATGCACGGTGCCCGTCACGATAACACCCTTCGACACCGGCGTCGGCACGGGGTAGAGCGGCATGAGCGTGCGCGGCTCCTTGTCCAGCACCACGATGTTTCCCTGGCGCCAGACCATCTGGAACTCCTCGGCGCCCGCCATATGCGAGATGTCGGCGGCGCCGTTGCCCGCGGCGTTGATCAGGTAGCGGCAGCGCACGTTGCCAGCGGGGGTCGCCAGCGTAAAGCGCGCGTCGTCGCTCGAGCCTGCGACTTCAATCGCCTCTACCGGAGCGGACCGCATAAACTTCACCCCGTTGGCCACGGCGTTCTCCAGCGCGGCGATGGCAACCTCAAACGGGTCGACAAACCCAGTCGAGGGGCACCACAACGCGCACGTTGCATCGGCACTCGCGCGCGGCTCCAGCTCGCGGATGCGGTCGGGTCCGACGATCGCCAGCTCGGGTACGCCGTTGGCCAGGCCATTCTGGCGCAGCTGCTCCAGATGCGCGCTGTCCTCGTCGTTAAAGCCCAATACCATCGACCCGGTGCGGCAGAACAGAAAGCCCAGCTCCTGCGACCACGTACCGTACAACTCGCAGCCACGGGCGTTGACCTGCGCCTTTACGGTGCCCGGCGCCGGATCGTAGCCGGCGTGCACCAAGCCGCCATTGGCCTTCGATGCGCCCAGCGCAATATCATTAGCCGCCTCGACCACGCAAATGGACAGGTCAAACCGCGCGAGCTGCCGCGCGATGGCGCATCCGGTGATGCCCGCGCCGACAATCGCGATATCAAACGTTTCCGTCACAGTGCCTCCCAGATGAGTTGACAGGCTGTCAATAAGACTATCCTACGGTCTACACACCCCCAGCGCGGCGGCAATGCGGCGAACAGCCCCGCAACACCCGCCAACGGCAGACGAGGGGAGACCCGGCACGGATGTTGACCTCGTCTGCCGACAACTACGGCAACCTTTCGTCTCGATCTGTAGCAGTTAGCTGATGGTTTGGGTTGTAAATGTTACAGATCAAGACAAACCTTCCGGCGGATTTTGAATGTCTCGATCTGTAACAGTAAGAGGGGTTTTGGGGCCCAAGATGTTACAGATCGAGATTGAAGTCGGGGAGGGACCCCCCGTATCTCGATCTGTAACATCTAGACCTGGATCCCGCTTCCACCTGTTACAGATTGAGAT
>USHT01000195.1 GCA_900554455.1 uncultured Collinsella sp. | reverse complement strand
GGGCAGCGCGTGCCGTCTCGGTGGCCTCGCGCGCATCGCACTGGGCTTGACGAGCCTGGTCGAGCGCGCCTTCGAGCTCCTCAGCACGGTTGCGGCGGCTATCAAGCGATGCCGTGACCTCCTCGAGCTGCTCATCGATCTGCTCCAGGCGCGAGGCATACATGTCGTCCTCGGCCTCAGCGTTGTTCAGCGAGTCCTTCACCTTGGCGAGCTCGAGCGCAGCATTATCGGCAACGCGCTGCACATCGCGCTGTTCGCGCGTGAGCTGCGAAATCTGATTGTCGAGCGCAACGCGACGCTCGTGGAGCTCGGCGGCGGCAGGACCAGCGGCGTCAACGTCCTCCTGGGCCTGCATATGCGCGCCGGTCACTTCCTCGAGCTGAGCACGTGCGTCCTCGAGCTCCTCGACCACGCGACGGCGCTGATGCTCGGAGCTCGAGATCTGGCCGCGCATGTCGGACAGGCGCGACACCATGTTGTGGCCCTTTTCCTCGAGCAGGCGCATGTCGGAGTTAATGCGGCCGACAACGTCTTGCATATGACGGCGCTGCTCGCCCAAATCGCCCACAAACAGGCCCTTTTCCTCGAGCATAACTTGGAGCTTCTCGAGCTCGCGCTCTTTCTCGCCCAGGCGGTATTGCGCGAGCTCAAGCTCGGCAGCGCCCTCCTTGGAGCGGCTCTCCAGGTCGTTCCACTGCGATTGCAGCGAACGCAGCTCGTCGACGGCCAGCATCTGCGTAAGCTCGTTCGCGCGCGAGGACAGTTCTTTGTACTTGCGCGCGCGATCGACCTGACGCTCCAGCGGTCGCAGCTGACGGGCGATTTCCTTGTTGATATCGCGGGCACGGGTCAGGTGCTCGTCCATCGACTTAATCTTTTTGAGCGCACGTTCCTTGCGACGCTTGTGTTTGGAGATGCCGGCGGCCTCCTCAATGAGGGCACGGCGCTCCTCGGGGCGGCTCTGCAAAATGGCATCGAGCTTGCCCTGGCTAATGATGGAATGCGTATCCTTGCCCAGGCCCGAGTCGTGCAGGATGTCCTGAATGTCCATCAGGCGGCACGGACTCGAGTTGATGAGGTACTCGCTTTCGCCCGAGCGGTACATACGACGGGTGATGGCGACCTCGTCAAAGTCGACGGGCAGCATATGGTCCGAGTTATCGAGCACCAGCGTGACCTCGGCCACGCCCACCGGCTTGCGCGCCGACGAGCCCGAGAAAATGACGTCTTCCATGGCCTGGCCGCGCAGCTGCTTGGCGCTCTGCTCGCCCAGGACCCACAGAATCGAGTCGGATATGTTCGATTTTCCCGAGCCGTTGGGACCGACGATGACGGTTAGGCCCGGCTCAAACGTCATATGGGCGCGGTCGGCAAACGACTTGAACCCTTTGAGCGTGAGGGACTTGAGATACACGGTTCCTCGCTTAAACAGGCTTCTTGTTGAGAATCACGCCGTTGGTGGTGTAACCCATGCGGTCGAGCGCTTCGAGCGCGGCGGCTCCCTCGGCTTCCTTCTTTGAGGAGCCGGAACCGCGACCCTGGCGAATACCATCGATCAACACCACGGCGGTAAAGGTGGGCGCATGCGCGGGGCCCTCGGAGCCGACCAGCTTATACGCGGGAGGCTCGTGGCCGTCGGCCTGCACGCACTCCTGCAAGAACGACTTAGGGTTCGCGGGATGCTCGGCACGCTCGGAAGCCAAATGCGGCTTAAGCGTACGATGGATAAACTCCGCTGCGGCATCCCAGCCGGCATCCAGGTACAGTGCGCCCACGAGCGACTCGTAGACGTTCTCGAGCGCCGAATGCAGGCCGCGCGCACCGGTACCGGTCTCGGAGGCACCAAAGATGATGATGTCGTCGATGCCCAGCTCGTGAGAAACCTCGGACAGCGTAGCGCCCGAGACAAGCGACACCTTCAGGCGGGTGAGCTTGCCCTCGTCAAACTCGGGATAGGACTCAAACAGGGAGCGTGCGACCACAGCGCCCAAAATGGAATCGCCCAAAAACTCAAGGCGCTCATAGCTCGCCGAGACGGGCTGACCTTCCACGGCAGAAGGGTGCGTGAGCGCCGCGCGCAGCAGCACCTTGTTATTGAACTCGTGGCCCAGGATTTCCTGGGCGCGCGCGAGTCGTTGAGATAAAGCCAAGACTTAGGCCTCCTTGGCAGCTTCGATAGCGTCGACGGCGTCGGCGACAGAGTTGAGCGACAGCAGGGTCTCGTCATCGATCTCGAGGTTGAACTCGTCCTCGATGGCCGTCACCAGCTGCAGGCGCTCGAGCGAATCGGCATCGAGATCGTCAAAGGTAGTCTCGTCGCTAATGTCGGCGACATCGACGCCCAGAACGTCAGCGGCAACTTCGGCGATCTTATCGAAGATTTCGGAGCGGTCCATAGCGCTTCCTCTCATAGTGCATGAATACCAAAAGAATGGTACCGCCCGGGCGGTACCAAGACACGGTTCTGATTCTACCCCACGACGTGCGCCCCAAGACGCATAACGCCGCTGTTATAAAACGATACCGTCCATAGAGTTGGCGACATTCTCGACCAGCCCGGCGCGCACGGCTTCGGCCGCCGCGAGCGTACCGTTTTTAACAGCCTCGACCGAGGTGGCGCCATGGCCGATCAGGACCACGCCGCGCAGGCCCAGAAGAATCGCGCCGCCCTTGGCGTCGCCAGAGAGCTTGGCCTTAATCTCGCGCATCTGCTTTTTGATGAGCAGCGCGGCGATCTTGGTGCCGAGCGAGGCCATAAAGGCGCCCTTGAGCTCCTGCAGCAAAAACTTGGCAGCGCCCTCGGTGGCCTTGAGCGCAATATTGCCCGACATGCCATCGGCAACGACGACATCGAAGTTACCTGAGGTGATGTCCGTTCCCTCGCAGTTACCAACAAAGCCGGGAACGGCGGCTTTCATGGCCGGAAAGCAGGCCTTGGTAAAGTTGGAGCCCTTCTCATCCTCGGTGCCATTGGCAAGCAGGCCCACGCGAGGATGCTCGATGCCCAGGACGACGCGGGCATAGGCGCTACCCATCTGGGCAAAACGCACCATGTCATCGACCTCGACATCGGGGTTGGCGCCCATATCGCACAGCACCGTCAGACCGCCGGCGCGATTGGGCAGCGCATTGGTCAGACAGGGGCGCACCGGCTGCTTCTTGCCTTCGGCCTGATACCTAAACGGCGTCACATAGGCGGTGGCGGCGGCGGTCATGGCACCGGTGGAGC
>USHT01000194.1 GCA_900554455.1 uncultured Collinsella sp. | reverse complement strand
ACGGCGTCGCCAGCACCCTCATGGCCGCCCTCGTCTAGTCATTGGGGACGTTCTTAAACGACTAGTCGTTGGGGACACCCTTCGCAAAAAGCTGCAAGGATTGTCCCCCACTGTCGGCAGAAAAGGAACGTCCCCATCTGCCGGATTAGGAGAGACTCTCCAGCACGCGACGGAGCTCCTGCTGGACGGCGTGGTCGCGATTACAACCCACCACGCGATCGGCCACTGCCTTGAGCGCGGGGCGCGCGTTTTCCATCGCGCAGCCCGTGCCGACAAAGCGAATGATCTCGTAGTCGTTCATCGAGTCGCCAAACGCCATAACCTCGTCGCGTTCGACTCCATAGTGCTCCATGAGCTGTGCGATGCCCGAGGCCTTCGACACGCCGGGCTGCATGGCATCGATCCACGCGTTGCCCGAAGGCGCAAAAGTAAAGAGCTGACCGAGTTCGCGCTGTAGTACGTAAGCGCTGTCCATAACGGCACCGTCATCGCAAAAGATACTCGCCTTGATGATATTTACGCTGGGATCGGGCAGCTCCCAAATGCGCTCGGCATTGGGAAGGTCCTTATCGACCTCACGCACGAACTTGCACTCGTCATCGAGCAGGAAGGACTTGGTTCGGTCAAAAAGTGCAAGATGCAGATTGGGAAACGTCGCGACGGCCTGGGCGAGCCTTCGAATCGCCAGGTGGGAATACACCTCACGGTCTACCATCTTACCGTCGGCGTAGACCTGGGCGCCGTTAGCGGCGACAAAGTCCATCTTGTCGCGAACGGGCGCAAAGAACTCGCACAGGCGATCGTAGCGACGACCTGACGATGCAGCGAAATGCACACCATGCTCGTGTAGCGCCAGAATCAGTTCGTAGGTCTCGGGAGGCACCTGGCCGTTTTCGTCAAGCAACGTGCCGTCCATATCGGATGCAATCAGTTTAAACATAGAAAAGCTCCCTTCGGGCTTGATGGAATCGGACGTATATCCAATTCCAACGTACCCAAAGGGAGCTCAAATAAGACTCTGCGGGCGTAAACGTTACAAGGACCTGGCAAATAGCTCACACATGCCAGAGGCCCCACGGTCGCGACGTCAGGCGGCCCGCCAAAGAATGTCCCCAACGACTAGTCGTTTAAGAACGTCCCCGATGACTAGTCGGCGTAGGTGAAGGTCGTGACGTCGAACATGCCCTCGGGGCGGATGCGGAGCGTCGGGATCACCGGCAGGGGCAGGAAAATGATGCCCATGATGGGGTCGAGCGGCGGCTCGATGCCCATGGCACGCGCCTTGACCATAAAGTCGTCGTGCTGCGCGGCAACGTCCTCGGCCGTGCCCTCGCTCATCAGGCCACCGAGCGCCAGCGGAATGCGCGCCACGACCTCGCCGTTGCGCACCAGCACGTGACCGCCCTGGCCCACGGCATCAACGGCGGCCATCATATCGGCGGCGTTGTCGCCCACGACGCACACGTTGTGCGAGTCGTGGCCGATCGTGGAGGCAATGGCACCGCCCGTGATGGTGAAACCGCGCACCCAGCCGCGACCGATATGCTTGCCGACCAGTCCCAGGCCAGCGGGGCCGTCACCGTCGGCGCCCTCGGCCTGCAGCGACACGCCGCGGCCGTGGCGCTCGATCAGCATAATACGGCGCAGGCCCTCGGCGCTCTCGGGACGAACCATGCCCGTGATGGCCTTGCCCGGCACCACGTCAATCACGGCCTCGCCCGGCTTAAAGGCATAGTCGAACACGTCAAGCGAAAGCTTCGGCAGCTTAACGGAAGTACGCAGCTCATCGGCAAGCGCTGCGACCTCGGCCGTCTCGGGTGCGACCTCGCCCACAAAGGTGCCGTCCTGCGCCACCAGAGCACCGGCGGCATATACGCGATGCGGGGCCGTGGCAAACGTCAGGTCATTGAGCACCAGCAGGTCGGCACGCTTGCCCGGGGCAATCGCACCGCGCAGCTCGTGCGGGTCGCGGCAGCCATGATCCAGGCCAAACGCCTCGGCCGTGGAGAGGGACGCCATAGAGATAGCGACCACGGGGTCGATACCGGCCTCAATCGCCACGCGGCAGGCATTGTCGATCATGCCGGTCGCAAGCGCATCGGAAGGGGCGCGGTCGTCAGTCGCAAAGCAGCAGCGGCGGGCACGGGCGGGGTTTTCCAGCAGCATCGGCGACAGGTTGGCCAGGTCATGGCTGCACGTACCCTCGCGCAGCATCACATACATGCCACGAGACAGCTTGTCGAGCGCCTCCTCGGGAATCGTCGACTCGTGGTCGGCGATAATGCCCGCCGCGGCATAGGCGTTGAGGTCCTTGCCGGCAACGAGCGGCGCATGGCCGTCGACCTGCTTGGACGGCGTCTGGTTGGCGGCATCGATGCGAGCACAGGTCTCGGGGTCGGCCATAAAGACACCCGGCAGGTTCATCATTTCGCCCAGACCAAAGACATCGCCTGGATGCTCGGCAAAAAACGCCTGCATATCGGCAGCCGAAATAACGGCACCGGCCTGCTCGTCGGGCAGCGCGGGTACGCACGAGGGCATCATGTACTTGATGGAGATGGGTGCGCGGCGGCCGTCCTCAATCATAAAGCGCAAGCCGTCGAGACCGGCAACATTGGCAATCTCGTGGCTGTCGGCAATAGCGGTGGTGGTACCGCGCGTCGCCGCCATGCGCGCATACTCGGCGGGACGGATGTTCGAGGACTCGATATGCAGATGTCCGTCGATAAAGCCGGGGGCGATATAGCGACCCTGGCAGTCAATGACCTCGGTCGCCTCGTAGGTGCCGGCGGTATCGTCGCGACCGTCGTAGAGCACGCCGACGATTACGCCATCCTTGACGGCAACGCTACCGGGCGCCACGCGCTGGCCATATACGTCGACAATCTGCGCATTGATAAACAGCGTGTCGACGGGCACGCGGCCCTCGGCGGCCTCGATCACAGACCTCATGACCTCAACGGACATACATACTCCTTTAACCGTAGAAAAAAGCTGCGGAGCGGACAGACCTTCACCGCAGCAGACCAATAGCCATTGTATGCCCAAACGATGGGTCAACAATACGCCTCTCCGCTTAACGGCACACGCCACTTGGTGCAATGAGGAGAGGTTGCTTTGCACCAATGACAAGGAGTGTCCCAAAGTGCCGGCACAAAAGGAACGTCCCTAAGTGCCAACAACGGAAGCGCCGATGTTTTGGCAACGACAGCGAGCGGGCCGCATTTGAGACAAGGTGACGTGAAACGAAAGGGCGCTGAC
>USHT01000193.1 GCA_900554455.1 uncultured Collinsella sp. | reverse complement strand
GCAACCTTATGCCTCGCCCCCAGTCCCGGACCAACTTGCTTCAAACCGCAGCTACGACAGCGCAATACCGCCAAGCCAGCCCCAACGCACGCCAGAGCCAGTGCCATAGAAGCTAATAAACGAATCGAGCGACTTAGACGTAATGGCTCCCTCATTGCTCATAACGATGCCGCCGCCAACGTAGATACCCACATGACCGTAGATAAGGCCCGGAGCACCCGTGCCGCTGTGCGAGGAATCGGCCACGATCATGCCCACCTGCAGCGCCGAGCGGTCGGAGCTATAGCACCAGGCGTTAAACATGTCGCACGCATTGCCTCCAAAGTAGCCAACGCCGGCGTTACGGAAGACATTGGTGACCCACGCCGCGCACCAGTTCTGGCCCGGCGAAGGCGTGGAGTAGCACGCGTTGACGACGGCCTGTTGCTTGCCCGAGCCGGCATTCTGCTGCGGAGTTCCGGGCGCATACGATCCGCCACCCGAGCTCGAACCACCCGAGTAGGAATTGTTCTTGTTCGCGGCGGCCGCGGCAGCGGCGGCCTTCCTAGCGGCCTCCTCGGCCTGGGCGGCAGCGAGAATCTCGGAATCACGCTGAGCCATGAGCTCCTTGACATCGTCAGAGAGGCCGTTCAGAACCGTCTGGACTTCCTGCTGCTTGGCCTGCATGTCCTGCATCTGGGCAGTCTGCTGGTCCTTGAGCTTCTCTAAGTCGGCCTTCTGCGACTCGAGCTCGGTCTTTTGCGCATCGAGCTCTTCCTGGATGGTCTGAATGTCCTCGATGGCGTCGCGGTCGCTCTTGTTGATCTTCTCAACGTAATGCGCGTTGGCGACGAGTTCCTCAAACGAGCCAGAGGCCAGCAGCAGCGACAGGATGTTCGTGCCGCCGGACTTGTAGCTGGCGGCCACGCGATCGGAAAGGTCGTTGCGCTTCTTCTTGAGCTCGGCCTTCTTTTCATCGATCTGGGCCTGCGTGTCGTCAATCTTGCCCTGGACATTCTCGATGTCGTTGAGGGTCTGGGCATTCTTGTTGGCCAGCGCCGCATACTCATTTGCGATGCTGTCGAGCTGGGCCTGAACCTCGTCGAGCTGGGCCTGGGCGGCATTCAGTTTATCGGTTGTTTCTTTGGAAGCCTCCGCCGCATGGGCGCGAGCGGGCAGGCCAAAAAGAACTGCCGCAGAAGCGGCGCCGAACAGGGCCTTGAGGGCAGTGCGGCGCGAGAGCTCCTGGGAAAGGATGGAATCGCTGTTTGGTGACATATGTACTCCGTTACATGTTTATTTATATGTCGCTCAACTCATACATATTAGCGTACATATGGCGCGTCCCAACGATTTCCACGAACGGCAGGAAACTACAAGGTCAGCGGCTCGTAAGCAAATGCCAAAGATCAGGTTATGCGTACGCAAGCTCTTCTATGAGTACGTTAGCACAATCCTCTGCTTTTCCCACAGCGCACGATTTGGGCGTCCCTGCCTGCGCTATACTCCCCTGAAGAAGTGTTCCTGATTCGATAGGAGACTACATGTCCAAAGCACTCGACCCCAAAGACACCTGCGTCCTCGTTACCGGTGGCGCCGGCTTTATCGGCTCGCACACCGTCGTTCAGCTTCTCGAAGGTGGCTACCAGGTCGTCATCGTCGATGATCTCTCCAACTCCAGCTCCGTCGCCGTCGACCGCGTCAAGACCATCGTGGGCGACGAGGCCGCCAAGAACCTCACCTTCTACGAGGCCAACGTGCTCGACCGCGACGCGATGAACAAGATCTTCGATAGCCATCATATCGACCGCGTCATCCACTTTGCCGGCTTTAAGGCCGTCGGCGAGTCGGTGAGCAAGCCCGTCGAGTACTACCACAACAACATCGAGAACACCCTGGTGCTCATCGACGTCATGCGCAACCATGGCTGCAAGTCCATCATCTTCTCGAGCTCCTCGACCGTCTACGGCGATCCGGACAATCCGCCCGTCACCGAAGAGGACCCCAAGAAGCCCGCGACCAACCCCTATGGTTGGACCAAGTGGATGATTGAGCAGATCCTCATGGACGTCCACACCGCCGACCCCGAGTGGGACGTCGTGCTGCTCCGTTACTTCAATCCCATCGGTGCCCATCCGTCGGGCCTGATCGGCGAGGACCCCAAGGGCATCCCCAACAACCTGGTGCCCTACGTCGCCCAGGTCGCCGTCGGTAAGCTCGAGGCCGTTCAGGTCTTTGGCAACGACTACCCCACCCCCGACGGCACCGGCGTGCGCGACTACATCCACGTGTGCGACCTGGCATCTGGTCACGTTGCCGCCCTCAACTGGATGAACGGCAAGACCGGCGTCGAGATCTTTAACCTGGGCACCGGCACCGGCACCTCGGTACTCGAGGTCGTCGCCGCCTTCTCCAAGGCCTGCGGCAAGGAGCTGCCCTACGTGATTCGCGAGCGCCGTGCCGGCGATATCGCCGCCAACTGGTGCGACGCCTCCAAGGCCGAACGCATGATGGGCTGGAAGGCCCAGTACGACATCGCGGACATGTGCCGCGACAGCTGGAATTGGCAGAGCCATAACCCCAACGGCTTCGCCGACGCCGAGTAGCAAAAACCTACATACCGCTCTTGCCCCGATCTCACGTTGTGAGGTCGGGGCTTTTTCATGGCATGTAACCATTCGCCGAAAATCGACCAACTTTTTTATCTTGCCTGTACATGTTTAAACAACATGTTTTACAATAGGCGTATCGAATCAGAACATCGGAGGCGGACTGCACGCCCATCGGCAGGCCGACCCCACAACAAGAAGGTTGGTGAGCGCATTCATGGAGCGTGCAAGCGGTGTCCTCATGCCTGTCTCATCTCTGCCAGGACCATACGGCATCGGCGGCTTTGGCTGGAATGCCTACGACTTCGTCGATTTTCTCGCCTCGTGCAAACAACATTACTGGCAGATTCTGCCCCTTACGACGACCAGCTATGGCGATTCGCCCTATCAGTCGTTCTCGGCCCGCGCAGGCAACCCCAGCTTTATCGACTTTGCCGAGCTTATCGAGGCAGGGTATCTGGAGCAGCGCGATATCGATGGCGTGTATTTGGGATCCGACCCCAGCAATGTCGACTACGGTGCTATCTTTGGCGGCCGCCGTCAGATTCTCGACCGCGCCGCCGGGCGCTTTGCTGCCGACAAGCCGGCCGATTTCGATGACTTTATCCAGGCCAACGAGGACTGGCTCATCCCCTACTGTGAGTTCATGACCGTCAAAGAGGAGTGCGGTCTCAAGGCGTTTTGGGAGTGGCCCGCGGAGCTCCGC
>USHT01000192.1 GCA_900554455.1 uncultured Collinsella sp. | reverse complement strand
CGAGCCCGCCGTTCTGCTGATGAGCGTGGGCCTGTACCTTGCCACCGACAGCTTCGATTCCATTGCCGTGACGGGGCAGTCGGCCCCCATCGTCGTGTACAGCGCGCCCATTTTCCTCGCGCTGCTCGCGGTGCTTACCATCAAGCTGCGCAAGTCGCCGTTTGACCTTTCGTACTCGCATCACGCGCATCAGGAGATCGTCCAGGGCGTCGCCACCGAGATGAGCGGCGGCACGCTGGCCAAGATGACCCTTATGCACTGGTGCGAGACCGTGCTGTTTTTGATGTGGGTGGGCATGTTCTTTGTCTGGGATAACCCGGTGAGCTGGGTGGTCGCCCTGGTCGTGATGGCCGCGACGTATTTTGTCGAGGTCCTGATCGACAACACCTTCGCACGCAGCACCTGGCGCAGCTGCTTTAGGCTCGGATGGGGCGTGGCGCTGGTGTTTGGCCTGCTCAACCTTATGCCCATCCTCGTCGACGTATTTATTTAGGAGGCGGCATCCATGGATCATAAAATGTCGCGCTCGCCGTGGGTTATTCATTACGATGGCTCGAGCTGTAACGGATGCGATATCGAGGTGCTGGCCTCGCTCACGCCGCTGTTCGATGCGGAGCGCTTTGGCGTGGTCAACACTGGCAACCCCAAGCATGCGGATATCTTTTTGGTGACGGGGTCGGTCAATGCCCAGAACCTGCCCGTCGTGCGCCAGATCTACAACCAGATGCTCGAGCCCAAGTGCGTGGTGGCCTGCGGCATCTGCGCGTGTTCGGGCGGCGTGTTCCGCGATGCGTACAACGTGATCGGCGGCGTGGACCGCGCGATTCCCGTGGACGTGTACGCGCCCGGGTGCGCCGTTCGCCCCGAGACGGTGATCGATGCCATCGTGGAGGCGTGCGGCATCCTGGATCAGAAGGAGGCCGTGATGCGTGCTGGCGGCAATCCGCTTACCGTGGGCGGCGCCGCTACCTGGGATGGTGGCGTTGAGCTGGGCGAGGGCGGGTTTGTGGCTGCGTCTGAGGCCGGCGACGCGCCTGCCGCTGGCGACGCACCTGCTGAGACGCCCGCCGCTGCAAAGGAGGCCGAGTAATGCAAAAGGCTATCTATACCACCGTCGGGATTGACGAGCTCCTGTCTCATGTCCAGGCGCTCAAGGGCGTCGGCGCGCGCTTTGTGCAAATGCACGCCGAGCGCAACGTCGACGACGGCTCGTATCGCCTGGTCTATACGTTCATCAACGTTCGTGCTGCCCAGGAGCAGATCGCCCAGGACGGCAACTATGTGATTGAGAACCTGGTAGTCGAGGGTATCGACCGGTACCAGGAGATTCCGTCCATCAGCTCGTATTACCCCGCGGTGTTCCCGTTTGAGAACGAAGCGCACGACCTGTTCGGGCTTGCCGTCACCGACATGCAGATCGACTTTAAGGGCTTTTTCTACCATGTTTCGACTGCCGAGCCCATGAGCGTTATCACGCCCGAGGTGAAGGCCGCGCGCGAGAAGGCCATGAAGGTCCGTGCCGCCGCCGAAGCCAAGGCGCGCAAGGCCGCTGCCGAAAAGGCCGCCGCTGCTGCGGCTGCTGCAGGGGAGGGCGCTGCGAGCGCCGGCGATGCCGCGGGCGCCGCTGCTCAGCCCGCTGCGGCTGCCGGCTCCGATGCTCAGCACGATGAGGCTGCTGCGAAGGCCGCGCTCAAGGCTGCCGAGATGGAGGCAAAGCTCGCTGCCATGGATCCCGAGAAAGCAGCCAAGGTCCGCGCGGCGCTTGCCGCCAAGGCCGCCCGCGACAAGCAGAAAAAGGAGGCGTAAGGCCCATGGCACATCGCTCCGTTATTCCGTTTGGCCCGCAGCACCCGGTACTGCCCGAGCCGCTTCATCTGGACCTGGTGATCGAGGACGACCGCGTCATCGAGGCAATTCCGCAGATCGGTTTTGTGCACCGCGGACTCGAGAAGCTCACCGAAAAGCGCGATATGCATCAGTTTGGCTACATTGCCGAGCGCATCTGCGGCATCTGCGCCGTGGGCCATAGCTGCGGCTATGCCAGCGCCTGCGAGGGCATGCTCGGCATCGAGGTGCCTGGTCGCGTGCAGTATATCCGCACCATTCTGCATGAGCTTTCGCGCATTCACTCGCATCTGCTGTGGCTGGGCCTGCTCGCCGACGCCTTTGGCTTCGAGGCGCTGTTCTATCGGTCATGGACCCTGCGCGAGCAGATACTCAAGATTTTTGAGAGCACTTGCGGCGGGCGCGTGATTCTGTCGATTAACGAGATCGGCGGCCTTAAGCACGATATCGAGGACTCCGAGCTGGCGGGCATTGTCCAGACGCTCGATGCCATGCGTCCTGACTACGAGGCCCTGGTGCATACGTTTTTGGACGACAACAGCTGCGGCGAGCGCCTGCATGGCGTGGGCGTGATTAGCAAGAAAGACGCGCTGGAGCTTTCGATGGTCGGTCCGTTTGGGCGCGCATCGGGCGTGGATTACGACGTGCGCATGTTTGACGACGGCGCCTATGCGGACTTGGCCGCGTTTGAGCCCATCGTTGCTACCGATGGCGATTGCTATGCCCGCTGCCAGGTGCGTTGCGCCGAGGTCACGCAGGCCATGGACATCATTAAGGAGCTTGTGGGCAAGATTCCGCACGACGGGATTGGCGGGCGCACCAAGCTTACGCCGGCCGACGGCGCGCGCGGCGAGGTTGTGATTGAGCAGCCGCGCGGCGAGGCGTATTACTATGTGCGCGGCAACGGCACCAAGAACCTGGACCGTTTCCGCGTGCGCACGCCGACGTCGCAGAACTTGGCGGGTCTGACGCATGCGCTGCAGGGCGTACTCCTTGCCAACGTGCCCATGATTATCCTGACCATCGACCCCTGCATTAGCTGCACGGAAAGGTAGGCGCGGCATGAGTTTGCTGACATTTGCCAAGACGGCCTTGGGCTCTATGGTCAAGCAGCCGGTAACGGTGTGCTATCCGCAGGAGAAGCTCGCGGCACCCGAGCGCTTGCGCGGGCATATCGTCAACGACATGGACGTGTGTATCTGCTGCGGCATGTGTGCGCGTCGCTGTCCGGCGGGCGCGCTCGCGGTCGATCGCAAGGGTGGAACGTGGTCGATCGACCCGTATGCCTGTGTGGTGTGCGGTGAGTGCATCGAGAGCTGCCCCAAGCACTGCCTGACTATGGACACCGCCCGCACCCCAGTCGCAGCGGACAAGACCCCCACGGTAGAAACCAAGCCGGAGTAGCGTTGGAATAGAGCTGGAATGGGGGCCGGCGGGGCAAAAATGCCCCACCG
>USHT01000191.1 GCA_900554455.1 uncultured Collinsella sp. | reverse complement strand
ACAGGCCACTGTGCAAAGCCGCCCTCGGGAGCCATCTTCTCGTAGGTCGCGCCCACAAAGTTGGGGCACAGGCTGATGCACTCGTTCCAGATCTGCTCGGTATTGTCGTAGTGCATGGGGTAACCCATACGCGTAGACAGGTCCGCGAAGATCTCCCAGTCGTGGCGGCACTCGCCCTTGGGCGGAACAGCCGCGTCAAAGTGCTGGAAGCTACGGTCGGATGCGGTAAAGACACCCTCGTGCTCGCCCCAAGAGGTGGCAGGCAGGATGACGTCGGCGAGCATGGTCGTCTGCGTCATAAAGATGTCCTGGCAAATGAACAGATCCAGCTCGGAGAGCGTCTTGCGCATACCGGCCGAATCGGGCTCGGTCTGCACCGGGTCCTCGCCGTAGTTGTAGAAGCAGTGCACCTTGCCCTCGTCGACCAGGTGGCCCAGGTCTGTGAGCTTGTAGCCCTCCTCGAGCGGGAGCTTTTCCTCGGGCACGCCCCAAGCCTTGGCAAACTTGGCGCGCACTGCCGGGTCGGTGACCTTCTGGTAGCCAGGGTACAGGTTGGGCAGCATACCCATATCGCAGGAGCCCTGGACGTTGTTCTGACCGCGCACGGGCGCGAGGCCAGAATTGGGTTTGCCGATCTGGCCGGCAACGCAGGCGATGGAGGCGATGGTGTGCACCGTCTTCAGGTTCTGCTTCTGCTGGCATACGCCCATGCCCCAGCCAATGATGGCAGAGGGCTTCGCCGTGGCGTACATCTCGGCAGCTTGGTGGATCAACGCGGGCTCGACACCCGTGATGTCCTGTACGGATTCGGGAGTGTAGTTTTTGATGGTCTCCCACCATTCGTCAAAGCCGTTCGTGTGCTCGGCGACGAATTCCTTGTCGTAGAGGCCATCGTTGACCAAGCAGTTGGCAAAGGCGTTGAGGAACGCAACGTTGCAACCGTTCTTGATCGGAAGGTAGAGATCGGCGATACGCGCGGTTTCGATATGGCGCGGGTCGGCGACGATGATCTTGCAACCCTTTTCTTTGGCTCGCACGATACGCCTTGCGACGATGGGGTGCGAATCGGCAGGGTTATAGCCGAAGAGGAAAATGCAGCCCGCATCCTCCATACCGGGGATGCAACCTGAACCAACCGTGTCCATCAGACCGAGGACAGTAGGGCCGTGTCAAGTACGGGCGCAGTTGTCCACGCTGTGGGTGCCGATGCACGCACGCGTAAACTTCTGCATGACGTAGTTCGCCTCATTGCCGCCGCCTCGCGAAGAGCCGGTGGTCATGACAGCGTTAGGACCATATTCGTCAATTATGGCCTGCATCTTAGATGCGGTGAAATCCAGTGCCTCGTCCCAGCTTACGCGCTCAAGATCCGCGCCCTTAGTGCGGCGGATCATCGGGTGCAGTACGCGAGGAGTCAAGATCTTGGTGTCGTTGATGAAGTCGTAGCCGCTCATGCCCTTAAGGCACAGCTCGCTCTGGTTGGTGATGCCGTTGAGCGGTTCGGTACCCACGACCTGGCCGTTTTGGACCAAGAGGTTAAACTGGCAACCGGCGCCGCAATACGGGCAGATCACTTTATGCTTCTCCATGACACCCTCCTTCCTTTTTCTGCTACCGAATACTCGGTACTTATTTGACAATCATTGGGCCTGTCGCCCGACGCTTACGCCTCGTTTTCGATGGTGGCGCGGGCACGCTCGGCAGTCAGTTCTGCCAGACGCTCCTCGTCTACCAGGGTGAGGCCCTTGGTCGGGCACGCCTCGGCACACGCCGGACCGCCGGGACGGTCCACGCACAGGTCGCACTTGAGCACGAAGCTCTTAGTCTGCGAACCCACGCGAACGTCACCCATCAAGACGGGGACCTGCGTGGTCGCCACGCTCACGGCGCCAAAGGGGCATGCCATGACGCAGCTCTTGCAGCCGATGCAGTTGTCCTCGTTGACGCCGATGCGATGGTTCTTTGGATCAAAGAACAAGGCGCCCGTGGGGCAGGCCTTGGCGCACGGAGCGTCCTCGCAGTGGTGACATGCCACCGGTGCGGAAATCTCGTACGTACGCGTCACACGCAGGCGCGGCGCGGCGATGTTGCCGGGAATATCGTGCGCCTCGATGCACGCCGCCATACAGGTTTGGCACCCAATGCAACGTGAGGAATCGGCTACGACTCGTTTATTGCCCATGTTGTTCACTCCCTCCTGAATCCCATGCCGGAGAGACCCTGTCGACGTTGCCCCGGACCGCCCGTGGTCCGGCATCGGCGTATCGAGTGCATGCGGCGAAACAGGCACTTCGATAGAATTCCTCCAACGATATACAGGTTAAATATACGCAGTTGCAGGTGGCAAACTTGAGCATACGCCCTGCAATACGGGTGTATTGCAGGGGTTTTGGCAGGTTGGAATTATTCTCTAGAAGCTATAAAGGTGAGTGTATTACATGCGTACGCCTCAGAGATTTTTATGCGCTCTCATTTTGGATGTACTACGCTTGTATTCGTGTTTATGGTTATCAACTTGAGTGAAATAAAGTAATCGTTATAAGATGCTCAAGTATCGGCACATGCCGCATTTGACCGACTATATTGCACGCTCATTAAGGGGGCCAGTGATGTCATCGACTCAAAAAAGAGCCATCCTGCAGGTGCGCATTCGCGAGGAAGACAAGCAGCATGCCGAGCGCCTCTACGACGCCATGGGCACATCGCTTACCGAGGCCGTTCGTCTATTTGTCGCGCAGAGCATCTTGATGCGTAAGCTCCCCTTTCAACCGATTGCCGTGCGCTCAAAGGACGGCACCGCCGCCTATGGATCGCTCAAAGCATATGGTGACCCCAATCGCCACGCCGAGGAGCGCAATGCCTGGATTGAGTACCTTGCTACAGAAAGCGACGATTCGATTTTGGGTCCCGAGGAAGTAGATATCCATGAGTAGCACCATCATCGACGAGACCGTCATCCTGCGCTACCTGCTTAACGACGACGAGGTCCTGTCACCGCGCGCCGCCAAGGTCATCGCCGCGCGCACCGCTCGCGTCTACCCCGAAATCATCACGCGCGTCGTGGTCACGCTGCGTGACGTCTATAAGGTTCCCCGCGTTGAGATTGCTACGGCCATGAGAAGGCTGCTCGATGACGTCATGGTCGACGAGCCCACCGTTGTCGCCCTCGCCGTCAAACTCTTTGGCAAGACCCATATGGACTTTACCGACTGCCTCCTCGCAGCCCGAACCGCCATCTACAACGATGATGTCGTGAGCTTTGGCAAGCCCATCATCCAAGGCATGATCGATTACCGTCGCAAGCGCCAAA
>USHT01000190.1 GCA_900554455.1 uncultured Collinsella sp. | reverse complement strand
CATCATCACCGTGCTCATGACCGGCTTGTTCTTCCTGTTCCAGCGCCACGGCGCAGCTCCGGCCGTCCTGGCCTTCGCCCTCTTTATCCTGGGCATTGCCGAGTTCTTCGTCATCACGTTTAAATCCATGCCCATCCAGCCGGGCGACCTTTCGGCCATCTCCACCGCCGCCGCGGTCGCCGGCACCGGCTACACCTTCTCGATCTCACTGTTCTGCGTGCTGTCCATGGGCTTTACCGCCATCGCCATGCTGCTGTGCGAGTACGCCGGCCTGGTGGCACCGCACCGTCAGAAGGGCGCCGCCAACGCCAAGCGCATGCTGCTCACCAACCTGCTCGTGGCGGTGCTGTGCCTGGGCGGCGTGACCGCGCATGTCACGCTCATCGACTACTACAACACCCTCGGCATCACCGTCTACACCTGGCGCCCGCTCGAGAGCTACTGGCGCGAGGGCTACCTGCCTGCCTTTATTAGTGCGGCGCAGTCCATCAAGCCGCCCAAACCCGCCGACTACTCCGTCGACGATGCCAAGGCCACGCTCAAAAAGTACGCCAAGGCCTACGACAAGTCCGACGCCGCCAAGAGCGACGAGCGCGCCGCCGCAAAGGAGCAATTCGATAGCGAGAAGCCCACGGTCATCGCCATCATGAACGAGACCTTCTCGGACCTATCCATCTACCAGAACATGCGCGCCGGCTACGAAGGCCCGCAGTACTTTAAGAACCTGTCCAACTGCCTCAGCCGCGGCAAGCTCTACGTGAGCGCCTACGGCGGCGGTACCGCCAATACCGAGTTTGAGTTTATGACCGGCAACTCCATGGCCAACCTGGGCTCGGGCGTGTACCCCTACACCATCTACAACATGGAGACGACCGGGAACCTGGCAGAGCAGTTCAAATCGCTCGGCTATTCCACCACGGCCACGCACCCCAACCACGCCACCAACTGGAACCGCGAGAACGTCTACAAGGACTTTGGCTTTGACCAGTTCCTGTCCATCAACGATTTCCAGGGAGCCGACACCCTGCGCGGCATGGTGACCGACCAGGCTACCTACGACAAGATTCTTGAGATGCTCAACCAGAACGCCGATCCGCAGTTTATCTTCGACGTGACCATGCAGAACCACTCGGGCTACGATACGGGCCTGGTACCGGTCGACAAGCAGATGCACCTGAACATCGACACGACCGACCTGGACGCTAAGACCGTCGAGGACGGCACGCTCTCCGATGTCGACGAGTACGTCTCGTGCATCGAGCAGTCCGACCAGGCGCTTCGCTACTTCCTCAACGCCTTGAGCAAGCTCGACCGCAAGGTGGTCGTGGTGTTCTGGGGCGATCACCAGCCGTTCTTCCCGTCCAAGTTCAACGATAAGTGGTTTACCGGCGAGGACGACGCCACCCACCAGGAGCGCTTGTGGCAGACCGACTACATCATTTGGGCTAACTACGACGTTGCCGGCTGCAACCAGACGAGCGAGGTCGACGACCTGTCCACCAACTACCTGTCCACGCAGCTTATGCAGCTGATCGGCGCCCCGCTTTCCGACTACCAGAAAGCGCACATGACGCTTCGCGAGTCGCTGCCCGCCATCAACTCGGTGGGCTACGAGGACGCCAGCCTGCGCTGGGCGCTCTCCTCCAACGTCACCGGTGACGACGCCGATGCCGCAGCCGCAACCAAGGCGCGCGAGGATTACGCCAAGATGCAGTACTACGAGATGTTCCGTGACGGC
Organism: uncultured Collinsella sp.; assembly: GCA_900554455.1. Classification (GTDB taxonomy): domain Bacteria; phylum Actinomycetota; class Coriobacteriia; order Coriobacteriales; family Coriobacteriaceae; genus Collinsella. Next base: position 1,573 of record USHT01000190.1, on the reverse strand, counting down.
AAGAATGTGTACACCGAGCACTTCCAGACCGAGGCCAACGAGACCGACCCCAACCTGGCACCGGGTACGACCAAGATCAAGTAGCGGCGCGTCTTAACTGGTTCGTCTGCCCGGCGGCGCGGAATGTGAGGTTCCCTGCTCGGACAGTCCTGCTCGCACGGAGAGCACATTAAGTGCTCTCCGGCTCGTGCGGAACTCGCGATGAACCTTACATTCCGCGTCGCCGGGCAGACGCCTCGGTGTTGAAGCGCGGCTTGTCATGGGGACACCTGCTGAACATATATAAGTTGAAGGCCACGCCATGTGGCCTTTTTGCATCCGGAAACCGTGTCCCAGAATTCACGTCCGGAGTGGGATGCGGCTTCCGCTTACGGCCCCGTTGGGAAACTCCATCCCACTCCGATCGCAAATTCCGGGTCGCAGTTTCCGCCAGAGCCCTCAACCGGAAACTGCATCCCACTCCAAAGGCGAATTCCGGGACACACTTTCCGAAACCCCATCCATCCGGAAAGCCCGTCCCACTCTGAATACATCCAGCGAACATATGCGAGCGTGTTGTCCAGAACGGCCTCGTCATCGGGGTGATGGAAAATATCGTCCCAGACGCTTGCCATCGTTGCGCCCACGAGTGTCAAGAAAAAAGCCTCGAGGATTTCGAGGCTTTCACCATTTGTATTGTTTTGCGCGAAGGACCGCGAACGGCGAAGCTACTCTCCCAGCACGGCCTTCTTGGCGGCTGCAGCCATGTTGTCCAGATCTTCCTTGGTGGGATGGTCCTTCGCGGCAACCCAGTTGTCGAGCAGCATCTTAAATCGGGCGTTGTCGGGATCTTGCTCGAGCATGGCCTCGTAGCGCTGCTTGACCGCGGGGCCCATCTTGCCCTGGCACATCGCCCAGCCCGCAAGCTCGGCATCCCCAGCCAAATTGGAAGTTACGCGGTCGATAATCTGCTGATAGTAGCTCTGGTCGGCCCCAAAGCCGCAGGTGCCAAACAGGAACACGCGCTTATCGTGCAAGGCGGAGAGCAACGCCGCGACCGAAGGCGTGCACGCGCCCTTGTCGCACCAAAAACCGACGAGCACCGTGTCGGCCGCGCAGGCGCCCTGCGCCTCGAGCGCAACCTGATCTGCATCCGCATCGTCGCTCAACGCCGCGGCATGGACAAACTCAACACCCGCAGCCTGCAGAGCGCGCTTGATCGCGCCCGAAACCATCCTGGTATTACCGCTCTTGCTGTTAACCACCAGAGAGCACGTCATAGTCACGTTGCCTCGTTTCCCCCAAAACTAAAGCCACTAATGCAATTTATTAGATGACTATCTTAGTACTAACGTGACAGATGTAAACCACCTGCCGCTAATCGGTGGCCCCTACTGGGCAAACTGGCTGCGGTAAAGATCGGCATAGAAGCCGTCTGCCGCCAGCAGCTCGTCGTGTGTGCCGCGCTCGATAATCTCGCCGTCGCGCATCACCAGAATGCAGTCGGCGTTGCGAATGGTGCTCAGGCGGTGCGCCACCACAAAGCTTGTGCGACCGGCCATGAGCTCGTCAAATGCCGCCTGCACCTGCAGCT
>USHT01000189.1 GCA_900554455.1 uncultured Collinsella sp. | reverse complement strand
CTCGCGCAGCTCGCGTAGGACCTGGGGCGTGTTCTTGCCGGCGGCGATGTTGAGAATCTTGGCTCCAGCGCGCACCTTGGCGTGGGCATCGTCGTCGCAGCGAACGACCGTGGCGATGACGGGGATGTCGGCGATGTTGGTGATGTGCTCGACCATCTCGGCAGTAGCGGGGGAGTTGACCACGCAGCCCGCCGCGCCCTGCATCTCGGAGACGGCTGCCATCTGCACGGAGCGCTTACCGGTCGTAGTTCCGCCACCCACGCCTACAAAGACCGGGCACTCGGCGACGGTCAGCAGCGCTTGCGTAATGGCGGGCTGCGGCGTGAAAGGGTAGACCGCAAAGACGGCATCGGCGTTGGAGTTGCGGATAACCGCGACATCGGTGGTGTAAATGAGCGACTTGATGCGTCGGCCAAAGAGCGTGAAGCCGCTGGCCTCCTCGATCTCGTCGGGCATGCGAAGGGCAGCCTTGCGCAGGCGTCCGTCGATGGGCAGGGGCTCCATAGGGAGCAGGCCGTTGGGCGTGACGGCTATTTGGGGCTCGGTGAACTCGTCTGCAAGCTCGACCTCGGAAAAATCGACCGAGGCGACGATGTCCTCGTGCACCTCGGCGGGCACATCGATGGGAGCTTGGTCGTTTGCCGCCGCAGGCGTGTCGAAGGAGCTGGTGCCGACGAAGGCGTCGACGCGCTCATTTAGATCGTTGAGGGTATCCATGGAGGCTCGATTCTATGTGATGATGGCCGGCGCGATGCAGCCGGAATTGCGAATGCTAAATCGTTTGACGAGTTGATTTTTCCCCGCCGCGCCATCCGTTAGACCGAAGGGCCGGCGAACGTGAAGGAGCTGTGGTGGCGGGTATCGAGGTGCTATCTTGAAAGCCCCGTTTAAAAGAGAGGTGACGCGGTATGGAATTTTCGGCAATGTTGGGCTCGATTGGCCTGTGTGTGGGCGCAATCGTTGCCGCCGCGGTCATCTACTTTGTGGTCACGGCCATTAAGGGCAAAAGGGCCGAGCGCAAGGAGCGCGCGATGCTTAAACAGCATCGCGACCAGCAGGGCAAACGCGCACAGAGATAGCTTGTTGAGTTTTGGATCCGTGCGCTAGCTGCGTTTTCGGATCAGGGCAATGTAGAAGCCCTCAAAGTCGCGGCTAGGCGGAATGGTCAGCGTGCCGGGCAGGCCGTTGGCGACGGACGAGACGTGGCCGGCGGCGATGGCCTCGGTGAGGGCGTTGCACTCGATGCGTGGCTCTTCGCCAGCTTCCTGGGCACGGTGCGCTTCGCTTTCGCTCGGCGTGCCGTCGAGGGGGATGAGCTCGCAGTCCATATGCTTGTCGAGGGCCTCTTGCAGGGCGTCCTCGTTTTCCTGCGGCAAGATCGAACAAGTCGAATAGACGAGCGTGCCGCCCGGTTTGAGGGCCCCCATGGCGCGGTCCAGAAGTGCTCGCTGCGAGCGGGCGCACTTGCTCAGCAACTGCTCGGTGAGGCCGCGCAGGCTTTTCTCGTTGCCACTGATGACGGTGCCCGTGCCGGTGCAGGGAGCGTCGAGCAGGATGCGGTCAAAGCGGAAGAACTCGTCGAGCTCGCGTGCGTCGATGCGCATGACGGGCACGTTTTTGGCACCCTGGCGATGGAGGTTGGACTCGAGCTTTTCGGCGCGGGGAATGCTCACAGGCGGTGAGGTGCGCCTGTCCCTGGGTGAGGGCGGCGATCTGCGTCGTCTTGCCGCCGGGGGCTGCGCACATGTCCAGGATGTCCTCGCCTGCCTGGGCGCCCAGGACCAACGGCGGCATCATGGATGACAGGCTCTGCAGGTAGATTTTGCCGTCGCGGTAGATGTCGAGATCCCACAGATCTGAAACCTGGGCCTCGGGCAGGATAAAGGCGTCCGGATACCAGGTAACGGTTTGGTGGGCGATGCAGGCGGCATCGAGCGCCGCAGCGATGTCCTCGGCGGTCGCCTTGAGCGTGTTGGCGCGCAGCGTGACCGGGCGTGTGGCCGCGGCGCCGAAGCCCTCGATCATGAGCTCGGCATCGGCGGGCGTATAGGCGCCGGCGACCGTGTCGACCATAAAGCGCGGCAGGTCGGCGGCGCAGGGAAGGGCGGCAAGCTGGTCGGAAAGCTCGGTAGCAGCAAACTGCCTGAGCTTGAGCTCGGCCTTGACCTGCTTTTTCTGCTTACGACGACGCGGCTTGGACATCCGTCTTTCCTTCCCGTCCCAAATTGACTACTTTCCGGGCACGCCGCTGCAGGCGTGCTTTAGTACTGGCTCTCGTGCTTGCTGAAGAAGTCGAAGCGCGGGGGCAGCGGCTTCACGCGGTGCTCGCCGGGCTTCTCGCCCAGGCTCTCCACAAACTCGTCCGTGGAGGCAAAGATGTTATCCCAGCTAAAGAAGGCGACCGGATCGACGTCGAAGTATTCGCAGATGAGCTCGCAGCCGGCCGGCACAATGCCGTGCATGAGCACGGTCGCCACGCGCAGTTCGGTAAAGGCATCAACCAGGGCCTGCGTCATGGCGGCGTTGGCCGGCTCGCCCTCGAGCTTGTTGGCGGCCTTGGAGGCATCGCTCCAGCGCTTGTTGGCGGCGCGCAGGTAGTCGTCACACGCGGCAAGCGCGCGGTGCGTCTCGAACTTGTACATGGCCTGCTCAAAGGCAAGGGTTGCCTGCTGGGCGGCTTCGACCACGGTGTCAGAAGCGGCACCAGCGGGGATGCAGCCGTTGCGGTAGGGGCTCTCGTCGCCCTCCTTGACGGCGACGCCGTAGAAGCAGCTGCGTGCCAGACGGTTGAACACGCCGGTCAAAAGGGCGCTCTCCTTAAGGGCCGGATCGATAACGCGCTTGTCGTCGCAGGCGCGCACCTCGTTGCCGTCCTTGTCCTTGCCGGTCACGCGCGTGTCATATGCCTTGGGGCTAAAGCTTACCGGCTTCTCGGACAGGCCGAGCGACAGCCAGTGCGCGCGCATCTGCTCGCAGGTGTAGTGGTTGAGCAGGTCGTCTGCCGGCGGGGGAGGCGTCTGCGAGGACGAGCTGGCTTTTTTGCCCATGTAGAGCAGGTGGTAGCAGGCGCTGACGGTGCTCTGCGTGAGGTTCCAACCCAGGGCCTCCCACATGGCTGTCTGAGCGATGCAGTAGAAATAGATGTTGTCCTGACCGATGAACTGGTAGATCTGTGCGTCATCCGAGCACCACCAGTCGCGCCAGTCGAGCGAGCTGTGCTGGTAGGTGGGCGCGGGGACCTGCGTGGAATCGGCGGCGGGCTCGCCCATGAGGGCGGCATCCTGGGCGGCGACGCCCTCGGTCACGCCGGCGGCCTTGGCATCGCGCGCGAGCACGG
>USHT01000188.1 GCA_900554455.1 uncultured Collinsella sp. | reverse complement strand
CCTGCTCGCACGGAGAGCACATTAAGTGCTCTCCGGCTCGTGCGGAACTCGCGATCGACCTTATATGCCTGCCGCCGGGCAGCGGGGCTCCCGCACAACGGGACCTCGGTTGGGTTCTGTCCCGATTGCAGTTGCTTCGCTCCTGCACCGCTTAGTTGGTATGACGGTTTGGCGTTGGAACGGTTCTTTTTCTGATATATGCTGGTTGCGGCTCTTCTTTTGGGAGGGGCCGCTTTTTTGTTGTGAGGGGGATAGCCCGTGGTTGATGAGGGTGCTCGTTCTGAGCTGCTTTCCACAGATTGGAACCAGGAATGGATGCGCTTGCAAGCTGCTCGGCATCGGGCTGATGACTCTTTTGAGTGGGATAAAAGAGCTCGGCATTTTCGGCCGCTTGAGACTGCTCCGTATGCTCGCGATTTTATGAAGCTGTTGGCACTCCAGCCTGGTGAGTCGGTGCTTGATATGGGGTGTGGGGCTGGGTCGATTGCTATTCCGCTTGCTCAGGCTGGGCATCCTGTGATTGCGGCTGACTTCTCCCCTGCCATGTTGGGCACGCTTGATGCCGGCATTGAGTACTATGGGCTCGAGGATCGCATTACGCCACTTGAGCTTGCTTGGGATGATGATTGGGATTTGGTTGGACCGGTCGCGAAAGCGGTGGATGTTGCCTTTGCCAGTCGGTCGGTTACGACGACCAATCTAAAAGGTGCACTTGCCAAGCTCGACCGTACGGCTCGTCGGCGTTGTGCTGTCACGATGGTTGCCAACTCCAGCCCGCGCTATGATCTGCACTTGATGAACGCTATCGGCGCCTCGATTACCTGCAGTAATGGCTTTGTGTACGCCTTCAACATCCTCATTCAGATGGGTGCGTTGCCGCAGGTTACATACTTTGAATCGCCTCGTCGCGACACCTTCGATAGCCTTGAGGCGGGCGTAGCAGATTTTTCCCGTATGCTCGAGCATGGCAACGAGGATAAGATCGACCGCCTGCGCGACTATATCGCCCAGCACATGATTGAGAATCCCCATGCCGGCGAGCCAGGGTCCAAAGGGGTGCCGCAGGGACGCTACATGCTCGACCACGTCCGCAAGGTCCGTTGGGCGTTTATTGCATGGGAGCCGGTCTCTTCGGGCCGTCCATAGACCGCTTTCGGCCGCCGCACACGTCCGCCCGTAACCCGCGCTGTTCTCCCGCTCGGCATCCGCATTCTTTTTGAACTGGGCAAACACGCCCCACACCGCGCCGTTCCTGCGCTATCGTGGGACAGTTCACGTAGATTAAGGCCCCATCGTGGGGCGCCCCATACATAGAAAGCGAGAACCCATGGCACTGACAGGAGCCCAAGTCAAGCAGCTTCGCAGCATGGCCCATCACCTCAACCCCGCCATCATCATCGGCAAGTCCGACATCAACGAGGGCACCGTCGAGCAGACGGTCGCCTACCTGGAGAAGCACGAGCTCGTTAAGTGCTCCGTGCTCGACGGCTCCAGCCTTTCCGCCCGCGAGGCCGCCAAGGAGCTCGCCGAGCGCTCCCACGCCGAGGTCGTCCAGGTTATCGGCCGCAAGTTCTCGCTGTATCGCGAGTCCTCGCGCAAGGACATCGAGAAGATCAAGCTCGTCTAAGAGTCAATGATCCGGCGAGCCAACACATAGCAAGCCTACGGGCGTCCGAGCAATTCGGACGCCCGTTTTTTATCGCTCGACCAGTACGCGGTTAAGCCTGCCCTCCACCAAGCGTTCGTATAGACGCCGCGTCTCGGGCTCGGGCACGCCATTGACCTGCTCCCTTAGGTGGTGCATATGTCCACTGTACAGCTCGACGATATCGCGCCGCCGCCCCGCCGCGCCGTAAACGCGCATAGCGCAACGCACCATGTCCTCGCGCGCCGTCTCTTGCCGCAACCCCGATTCCACCAGCCATACCGCCGACTGCAGGTCGTTTTCTTCTAGGGCGGCATTCGCTCCCCGAATCATGCAGTCGATATACTTCGATTCCATAATGCGCCGCATACGCAAAAAGTAGGTGGGATTACAGCCATTGGGAACATACAACGGGCCGGCATAGAGCTGCTCGATCTTAAGGCACAGCTCGATCAGATAGGGTCCGCGCGCACCCGTGCGATTTCCCAAAACCTCGCGGCTTATCTGGTCAAACAGCCGTACATCGGTCTTGACGTAGTCGCCGTTGAGTCCGATGCATTCATTTTGGATGAGCACGCACGATTTTCCGTCCGGCGTCGGCCCCAAGGCCGAACGCAAGCGAGATATCGTCGAGTACAGGTTGTTGCGGGCGCTGTTGAACTCAGCATGGGGCCACAGTTCCATGGCCAGCGTCTCGCGATCGACGAGCGCATCCATGCCCAGCGCAAGCCGCTCGGCAAGCGTTGCCGCTTTCTTGCGGCGCCACATCTTGTCCGTGATGGGAAACCCGTCGCGCTCGGCGCGAAACGCCCCAAACATGCGGATCTCGATATGGCCAATCACATCGACACCCTCGGCATCGCCGGCCTGGAACAGACGCTCGCCTTCGCCCTCAAAGTCGTCACGCAGCGAATACCGCGACAGTTCGCGCACCGGGAGTTTCTTGCGGATTCTGGCCGCCGGCTCGCCCAGACAATGCATGGCAAGGCGCGCAAAGAGCCGATACGATGGGTCCAAAATCCCTGCACGGTTCATGGACATCCAGGCCGCAAGATCGCTGTCTCGCCCCGCGCAGGCCAAGTGCAGCGCTACCATCCAAGCCTCCGCGCCACCAACCTGCGTCTGGCTTATATCGAGCAGCTCCGCCTCCTCGCGCACCGAAACCATCGAGGTGTTACGCAGATACGCCGCACGCTCCAGCAGCAACGCGTTGTCGCGCATGTACGCAATTGACTCCTCAGCAAGTTTGAGTACCTGGACCGCGCGGAACTTCGCATTGACCGGCCGCCCTTCTGCCAGCGATTGCCAGCCTTCTAGCAGCAGGCCAAACAGCTGAATCTGGTTGTCGCGCATGCGTACGGCAAAACGATCGAGCTCGTTGAACGCCGCGTCGTCGGTTACCGGCAAGCCGGAAAGGAGCCGCCGTGCCGCCAACACCATGCGCACCCAGATAGCCATCGCCTTAAGCCCACGTACGTCGAGCGCCTCCCGCACCACCGTCATCTCGTCGTCGCGCTCGTCGGTTCCCGCAAACGACCCGTCAAAGAGCTCCACCAGCATGCTATCGGCCCGTATAACAATCCCCGCGATGTCGAGCTCGCAGTCGTAGGCCTTGCTCGTTTTGAGCTGTTGTAGAACGCCGCCGTCATTTCCCCGCTCGGTCAGACAGCGTTTGACCTCGATATGCGCAGACAACATATCGAGTGCGGTATGGGACGTCTCTATT
>USHT01000187.1 GCA_900554455.1 uncultured Collinsella sp. | reverse complement strand
GTGCGCCTGTCCGACGAGCGTGCCGCGCGCGAGCAGAACCGCTTCCTCACGCTGCGCGACTTCGCCAACCTGTGCGTCAAGAACATCGCGGGCGGCGACGCGCTCACCTCGCATGCCTCTGCCTGCCTGCCCGTTTCGCCTCCGCCGTTTATGGCCGGCATTGCCGAGGTCGAGGTCGACAAGGCCACCGGCAAGGTGACCGTGGTGGACTACGCGGCGGCCGTCGACTGCGGCACCGTGATCAACGAGGCGCTCGCGCGCGTCCAGGCCGAGGGCGGCATTGCCCAGGGCATTGGCCACGCGCTCTACGAGATTGTCGAGCACGACGACCGCGGCCGCCTGCGCACCGGCAACTTTATGAGCTACAAGCTGCCCACGCGCCTGGATATCGGCAGCATCCGTGTGGCCTTTGAGCCGAGCTACGAGCCGACGGGCCCGTTTGGCGCCAAGTCGATCGGCGAGGTCGTCATCAACACGCCTCTCGCCGCCGTTGCCTCGGCCGTGGCACACGCTACCGGACATCAGGTTCGCTCACTGCCGATCACGCCCGAGAAGGCCCTGCTGGGGGAGTAACAGGTCAGCGAACAAGTCGTAATTGGCGGGGCGGGGCAACTCGTCCCGCCTTTTGCACTCGTGGTGAGGTCGTGAGCTTGTAAAACGTGTGCGTGCGCTTGTCGTTCGTATCTGCTATCATTCCTAGTCTGTGCGCTCATGCGGGCGTGGCGGAATTGGTAGACGCGCCAGATTTAGGTTCTGGTGGGATTCCCGTGAAGGTTCGAGTCCTTTCGCCCGCACCAACGCATCTGCGTCGGCTTCGGCCGTCGCGACTCTTTGTTGCATAAAGGTACCAGCACCTCAGATAAGCTGGGCAGTATGAGGAGGAACGTGTTGAACATCACCGCTTCTGACGTCAAGGACGCCAAGCTCACCGCTACGGTCACCATCCCGGCCGCCGACGTCGACGCCGCGATCAAGAAGGCCTACAAGGACACCGCCAAGAAGTACCGCTTCCCGGGCTTCCGCGCCGGTAAGGCCCCCCGTCCGGTCATCGACTCTGCTCTTGGCGCCGAGGCTACCCTCGCTCAGGCCACCAACGACCTGATCGCCGCCAACGAGCCCGCCGTCCTCAACGAGCTGGACATCGTCCCCACCAAGAACGGTGACTACAAGGAGCTCGACCTCGCCAAGGATCACGAGGACTACACCTACACCGTCGAGTTCTCCCTGCGTCCTGCTGCCGAGCTCTCCTCCTTCGACGCCGTCGAGATCGAGATGCCTCCCGCGGAGGTCACCGAGTCCGAGATCAACAACCAGGTTGAGATGCTCCTCAACTTACCGTCGACCTCAAGGCCGTCGAGAACGCCGACAACTTTGCCGCCGAGGGCCGTATGCTCATCGCCGGTAGCGACAGCAACCCCAAGGAGTTCAACGAGGCCCTGATCGGCGCTAACGTCGATGACGCCAAGACCGTCACCTGGACCGACGAGGTCGAGGAGGGCGAGGAGGCCGAGACCCACACCGTCGAGGTCACCGTCAAGGGCATCAAGGTCCGCAACACCCCCGAGCTCACCGACGAGCTCGTCAAGTCCGACTTTGGCTTCGACAGCATCGACGCTATGCGCGACGCCATCAAGATCGAGATCGAGCAGGACAAGGCTTCCCGCCTCCCGGCCGAGAAGGAGAACCGTTGCGTCTCCGCTCTCGCCGAGCGTCTGCAGCTCGACGAGATGGACGCCGACTACGAGCAGTCCGTCTTTGAGGAGCTTGGCCAGAACTTCCTGTCCAATCTCGCTGCCCGCGGCATGACTCTGGACACCTGGCTGCCCGCTTCCGGTCTGACCATGGAACAGTTCATCGGCGACCTGCACAAGCAGGCCAACGACGTTGCCCGTGAGTCCCTGGCTCTGGACGCCCTCGCCCGCGAGCTCAAGATCGAGGTCACCGAGGACGACATCAACGCCGAGTTCGAGAAGGCCGGCGTCAAGGACGTCGAGGCTTCCAAGGCTGAGTTCATCGCTGATGGCCGCATGCCTGCCGTCCGCGAGTCCATCCGTCGTTCCAAGGCCGTCGACCACCTGGTCGAGAACGCCAAGGTGACCGAGGTCGACGAGACCGCCAAGGACGCCGAGTAATTCTCGCCACCTTGCCCGCGAGCGCATGCGTGCGCCCGTGATGGGGTAAAGTTATACACCGGTTATCCGGTTGCTTCGTACGGTGCCAGCCAATGCATAGCATGCGGGCACCGTACGTTTATCTAGAACCAATTTGGTCCGCAAGAGAGAAATGGAGATGCGTATGATCGCAAAGTTCGATTCCGCCCTCGTGCCATACGTTATCGAGCAGACGCCGCGCGGCGAGCGCAGCTACGATATCTATTCGCGCCTGCTCAACGACCGCATCATCTTCTTGGGTGAGGAGATCAACTCCGTCAGCGCTAACCTGGTCGTTGCCCAGCTGCTGCATCTTGAGAGCCAGGATGCCGAGAAGGATATCTCGCTCTACATCAATTCGCCCGGTGGCGAGGTCTACTCCGGCCTGGCGATTCTGGACACCATGAACTTCATTAAGCCGCAGGTCTCGACCATTTGCGTCGGCATGGCCGCGTCTATGGCCGCCGTGCTGCTTTCGGCCGGCGCTAAGGGCAAGCGCTTCTGCCTGCCGCATTCCAAGGTCATGATTCACCAGCCCAGCGGCGGTGCGCAGGGCCAGCAGACCGAGATTGAGATCGTGGCCGAGGAGATCAAGAAGACTCGCCGCGAGCTCAACCAGATCCTGTCCGACGCCTCTGGCCAGCCCATCGAGAAGGTCCAGGCCGATACCGAGCGCGACAACTACCTGACCGCTGCCGAGGCCCTCGACTACGGTCTGATCGACCGTATCGTCACCTCGCGCGACCTCGCCGCGAAGGACGCCTAGGATGGCAGGTAACATGCAGGACAACTTTGACGAGAACGGCAACCCCATCCGCTGCTCCTTCTGCGGAAAAGAGCAGGGCCAGGTTCGTCGCCTCGTAAAGGGCCCGACCAACATCTTTATCTGCGACGAGTGCGTCGCCGCCTGCTCCGAGATTTTGGAGGAGTCGCTGGCTTCGGACTTTATGGACGCTGCCCGCAACGGCAAGCTGCCGGGCTTCCTCAACGACCACGGCCAGGCTGCCGGCCAGCCTGCTGTAGATCCCGAGGCCGAGGGTTTTGAGCTGGAGGACGACCGTCAGGTCATCACGCACGTGCCGACGCCGCACGAGATCTATGACGAGCTTTCGGCCTATGTCATGGGCCAGGAGGACGCCAAGCGCGCCATGTCGGTTGCCGTGTACAATCACTATCGCCGCGTGATCGAGGGCGGCGCCGCGGTGTCCGCTTTTGATGCTGGCATGGGCTCGCAGTTCGATGACGAAATGGACGAGGTAGAGCTCGCCAAGTCC
>USHT01000186.1 GCA_900554455.1 uncultured Collinsella sp. | reverse complement strand
GCGCAGGCCTGGAAGACCTTGGTAAAGGACTTCGTTCCCAGGTTGGTACCATGTACGGAACTCTTGCAAAAGGACCTCGTTATCTGGAGATGACCGACGGTTATGTAACAGGTATCGCTCTGGATGCAGATGATGAGATTATCGGTTACAAATTCATCAACTTCGGAAAGATGATGGACTTCATCAAAGCCGGCGATGATGCAAACACAGCTTTCGAAAAAGCAAGCGGACAGTACGGACGTGTTGCTGATGCTGTTAAGATCGTTGACCCGAGAAAAGAGTAATCAGATAATTTAGGAGGATAGGAAAATGGCTTTATTTGAATCATATGAAAGAAGAGAGAAACAGATTCTGGCTAAGCTTGCTGAGTACGGAATCAACTCCATCGAAGAAGCTGCAGAAGTTACAAAAGCTGCTGGCCTTGATGTATACAAAATGATCGAAGGCATTCAGCCAATCTGCTTCGAGAATGCAAAATGGGCTTACACTGTAGGCGCAGCAATCGCAATCAAAAAAGGATGCCGCAAAGCTTCTGAAGCTGCTGCAGCAATCGGTGAGGGACTTCAGTCCTTCTGTATCCCGGGTTCTGTAGCAGATCAGCGTAAAGTTGGTCTTGGCCATGGTAACCTTGGTAAAATGCTTCTGGAAGAGGACACCGAGTGCTTCGCATTCCTGGCTGGACATGAGTCCTTCGCAGCTGCTGAGGGTGCTATCGGTATCGCTGAAAAAGCAAACAAAGTACGTCAGAAACCTCTGCGTGTTATCCTGAACGGTCTTGGAAAAGACGCTGCTCAGATCATCGCTCGTATCAACGGCTTTACTTATGTAGAGACTGAGTATGACTACTACACCGGAGAACTGAAAGAAGTATTCAGAAAAGCATACTCCGATGGACCGCGTGCGAAAGTTAACTGCTACGGCGCTAACGACGTTCGCGAAGGCGTTGCTATCATGTGGAAAGAGAACGTTGACGTTTCCATCACCGGCAACTCCACCAACCCCACCCGCTTCCAGCATCCCGTGGCGGGTACCTACAAGAAGGAGTGCATCGAGCAGGGCAAGAAGTACTTCTCCGTCGCCTCCGGCGGCGGCACGGGCCGCACCCTGCACCCCGACAACATGGCCGCCGGTCCCGCCAGCTACGGCATGACCGACACCATGGGCCGTATGCACTCCGACGCCCAGTTCGCCGGCTCTTCCTCCGTGCCTGCGCACGTCGACATGATGGGTCTCATCGGCATGGGCAACAACCCCATGGTCGGTGCCACCGTCGCCTGCGCTGTCGCCGTCGAGGAGGCCCTCAAGGCCTAATCGCGCCCGCGCGATGCTCATATAGTTGAGCTTTGGAGCCGCTACCTTTCGAGGTGGCGGCTCTTTTTGTTTGCGCTGGCGCAGGGTAGCTAATGCCGGTATATCAGCTGGGGCGAAATACGAGATGTGAAGAGATGGAGCGTCAGAGCGTCCATGACGCCCACCTGCCATATGCGCCCTTTACCGATTTGCCGAGTCTTTGCGGCCCCATTGCCGATCACCCGTGCGACAATGCGCCGGACGAGAAAGGAATCCGATGGAATCGACTGATGTACTGGTAATTGGATCTGGCATTGCGGGCCTTTGTGCCGCCATCGAAGCGGCACGCACGGGCGCAACCGTCGCTGTGGCAAGCGCCGGCAAGACCATGAGTGGATCGAGCTTCTTCCCCGGAACCTGGGGCCTGGGGCTTATCGGACCCGTTAACGAAGACGATGAACAGGACCTCATCGACACCATTCAGACCGTTGGTGGCGGCGTCGCCGACCCCGAGCTTGTCCAGACGTTTGTCCACGGCATTCCCCATGCAATTGAATGGCTCGAGCAAGACCTGGGCGTTGAGCTTCAGCGTCCGCAAAGCGCCGAGAGTGCTCAGCAAAAGCAGTTTATCCCCTGCTTTGACCACAAGACGCGCATGTGGCGCGGCCTCACCCGCAACCCCCTTGAGGACGCTCTGACGACCAGGATCGAGTCGCTCGGCATTCGCCTGCTCCCCCGCCATGAGCTTATTGACCTTGTTGAAGACACGAACGGCAGAGTAACCGGAACCGTGCTCTACGACCTCACCAAAAATCGAATCGTGCCCTTTGCTGCCAAGGCCACGATCATCGCAGCCGGTGGCACTGGCGGCCTGTTCGAGCGCAGCCTTACGTCGGCTGATGTGCTCAGCTCCTCGCAGGCCATCGCACTCGCGCACGGCGCAACACTTACTAATATAGAGTTCATGCAGATGATGCCCGGCTTCATCGAGCCCAGGCGTAACTTAGTCTTCAACGAGAAAACCTGGCGCTACGTACATGTAGACCAGCCAGTAGATATTGCCGACGACAAGCTGGACGACCTGCTCGAGCAGCGCTCTGGATATGGTCCCTTCACGTCACGCTTGACCTCCCGCGCTATCGATCTCGTCATTGATCAGGCAGGTGCCGAAGGTCTGGCACTCCACTACGACTTCCCCCGCGAGGATGTCCCAGAGTTTGTGCAGACCTTTGCCACCTGGCTGCAAGACGAGCACGGCATCGCCCCGACTGACGAGATGCGCGTTGCGATGTATGCCCACGCCGCTAACGGAGGCATCAAGATCGATAAGACCGCGCACACGGGCGTTGAGGGCCTCTACGCTTGCGGCGAGGCGACAGGCGGCATGCACGGCGCCGACCGCATTGGTGGCTTGTCAAGCGCCAACGGCATCGTGTTCGGGCGCATCGCAGGCGCATCGGCAGCCCTTGCAGCGCAGAAAGAGCCTGAGGCGGCCCTGAAGGCGGATATCACCCTCCCCCAGTACGGCATTGCCACAACAGACGCCGAACACCTGACACGCACTCTCAAGCACACGATGAGCACCCACTGCATGATCAACCGCACCGAGAAGGGCCTATCCATAGCGTCGCAAGAACTTGAAGGCCTAAAGTCCGAGTCTTCAGCCCTGAGCACGGCAGACGCACAAGATAGCGAAATCGCAGCCCTCGCCCGCCTGCAATCGCAGATTCGGCTGGCGACCGAAATGGTCAAAGCCATGCGTAAGCGAACCGAAAGCCTCGGATCGCACTATCGAGCGGATTAAACTGGACACCTATCTAAAGCAGAACACAACTAATCGATATCTATGGGCCCCGTGAGCTCGAAGTGGCTCGGGGCTCATTCGTGTCCGCACGGCAGCGTATCCTTATTCTAAATACAGAGCGGGCAAAGCCCGCATAAACAATAGACCAGCGAGGAGGAGATATGGACAGTAGAGATATCGAGAAGTGGCGTGTCGAACTTGATAGCTACGCCAATGTGGAAGACGGCGTTGAGTATTGGCTCGCACGCGATTTAATGGAACCCATGGGATACACTCGATGGGAGAACTTCGCCGAAGTTGTTAAGAGGGCAAAAGTCTCGTGCGAAACAAACAAAACT
>USHT01000185.1 GCA_900554455.1 uncultured Collinsella sp. | reverse complement strand
TTCGTAGGAAGCCCAAGCCCGTCGTCCCCATAGCAAACAGCCGTCAGCGTCTGGGCCACCCTCCATGAAACAGGGTCTATTTCGCAGGCCGCCCGTTCGCCCCCGCGTTCGACGACCGATGCCATATAGCGAGCGAGCTTTGTGTTGGACACGCTGACCGCCGCCAAATATACGCCGAGTGCCTCGGCAGGCGTCGGCTCTGGAGCGTGATCTTCGGCATCGATCGTGCCCAGCGCTGCTCGGCAGATATCGGCCCCGTGCCCCGTCAGAGCCAGATCGACCCCATACTGCCCGGCAAGCTCCAACACCGCACTGCGGTCCAAAAACGCGTCAGCAAGGTCCATCGCGGTATCGCAGCGCCCCGCTTTAATCAATATACGCGCCGCCCGCACAACGAGTTCGGGGCGAATTTCGGCGACCAGCTTGCGCAATCGCAGGCGCGCGTTGTCCTCGGTACCCAAGCAGGTAAAGCTCCGGTCTGCCGGATCGACACCAAAAATGGGATAATCGCGGACAAGATAGGACTGGTCAATCGCCGAAAGCCTAACACCGCAAGCCTCGAGCTCCGAAATATTGCCCTCACCCATTAAGACCATCAAGCATGCCACACTAAACAGGGCGTTGTTCTCGAGTGACGCCAGATCAACAAGTGCCGCACCGTAGATATTGACGATCTCGTTTTCGAGCATCTGGGCAACGTCTCCCTGCCCGTATAGTCCCGACTGCATAGCCGAGACGAGCTCGGGCACGCCCTGCGTGAGCTGATAAAAGTCGAGCGATGTGCTGATCGAAAACGCCGATGCCCACGCCGAATACTCATAGGCATGCACCTTGAGCATCTGCGCATTGATCTTAACCGAATCGCCCAGCCCATGAATCAGCTGACGATTTGAAGGACGGCAGGAGATAAAGACCCCTACCCCCATAGCGCGCAGGCCGCGAATCCTGTCAATGAGGTCTTCGGTATCATGCTGATCGAGGTTTGGCACATTATCAATCGCGACAAGGGAATGCGGCTTGTCTTTAAGCTCTTCGGTTACCACCTCGAGCTGCATAAACACCTCGCGTCCAATGGCGCGATCCGCCTCGATAATCCGCACGGGGCCTCGCGTCGGATCGCTTTTTACCTCTTGGGTGTACTGCAGCAGCACCGAGGTTTTCCCAAAGCCATCAGGCGCGTAAAGAACCACGATGCCGGCCTTTCGGCCCTTGGCGATAAGCTCATTCATCAAGCGTTCGCGTCGCACCATATAGCCTCCGCCCAGCGGCATCAGCTCGAGGTCGTCTATACCGCTCAAATCGTTTACCATGCCCGCTCCTCCACTCGACCGTATGGACACTGTAGCCGCAAGACCATACAAGCCGCACCATGAATAGAGCGGTTTTGTGTTTTAGGTTGTCTTTCGGTACGCAAGCGGCAAGTTTTTGTACAGCGAGGGCCGATTGTTATTAATCCCCCGACTAATCGGTCTTTGAGCAGGTAAATGTACTTGTCTGCTTGTCCCATCCCAGTGGCAGTGTAACGCATGCGAACATGGTTCACCCCTGTCATTCAACTCGCCTAGCACCCGCTACCGTCTACGACCTTCTAGTGGCATTTTTGCATAGAATCTGGTATGGAATGAATCAAACTGTTGGGCGTTCGCCATCCGTCAAACTTGCAGCAAGATTTTGGTCAAGCATGCGGTAAGGACAGCAAAAAGGCCCCCGCAAAGCGGAGGCCTTCGGCAAAGCTATGTCGAAGTGACGGGCTCGCGCTACTCGCAGAGCGAAAGGGCGGCCTCGTCGGCAACGACAACGCAGTTGGTGTGCAGCTGCAGGATTGAAGCCGGGCACTCGGGCGTAACCGGACCATAGCACATGTCATGCACGGCCTGGGCCTTGGCCTCGCCGTTGGCGACGACCAGGATCATGCGGGCATACATGATGGTCTGGGTACCCATGGTGTAGGCCTGACGGGGCACGTCGTCGATGCTGTCGAACAGGCGGCTGTTGGCCTGAATGGTGCTCTCGGTGAGGTCGACGCAGTGCGTACCCTTGGAGAAGTGGTCATCGGGCTCGTTGAAGCCGATGTGACCGTTGTTGCCAATACCGAGCAGCTGCAGATCGGGGTAACCGGCGGCAGCGACGATCTTGTCGTACTCGGAGCAGGCAGCGGCGGCATCGGGGTTGGAACCATCGGGCACATGCGTGTTGTTCAGATCGATGTTGATGTGATCGAAGAAGTTCTCACGCATAAAGTAGTGATAGCTCTGGGGATCGTCGTGCGAAAGGCCACGGTACTCGTCCAGGTTGTAGGTGCTGACATCGGCAAAGTCGACGTCGCCCTTCTCATACCAAGCGGCAAGCTGCTTGTAGGCGCCAATCGGGGTAGAGCCGGTGGCAAGACCCAACACGCAATCGGGCTTGAGGATAACCTGGGCCGAGATGATATTAGCGGCCTTGCGGCTCATATCCTCGTAGTCTTTAGCTTTAATGATCTTCATTACGCGTCCTTTCTCGTACAAGAGAGGCAAGGCTCCCTTACAAGCACTTGCCCGCGGCCCGCGTCGGCCGCAACCAACGTGTGCGGCCACCAGGGCGAGGTCGCGTAATGCATGTGTCTCGTGTCTAGCCGCGTCGAGGCCCCTGCCCGTCCACGGTGACCCGAAGCCTTTTAGCTTCGGACAAGTCCCATCTTGCCACGGAGGGCGTCCTCTTTCAAGGGCGCCCTCCGTAAACGTGTTTGAATTGTAGGCTAATGGCCACGTGCACTTGCTAGCGCTCGCGAGCAACGATGAGCTGGTCCATCTCTTCGACATGCACGCCAACGGAGCCCTTGATGCTCGAGAACTCAACGGAGTTGCACACCAAGATGGGAACCGTCACATCGTAGCCCTCGGCAGCAATTGCCTCGCGATCGAACTCAATGAGCACATCGCCCTTATGGACGATGTCACCCACTTGCGCATGTACGGTAAAGTGCTTGCCCTCGAGCTGAACAGTGTCCAAACCAACGTGGATGAGCACGTCCAAGCCATCGACCGTGTTAAGCGCAACAGCGTGTCCCGTGGGAAAAATGGCCTCGACCTTGGCATCAGCCGGTGCAATCACGCGCGTTCCGGTGGGCCGAATCGCCACGCCCTGGCCCAAAAGGCCGGTGGCAAACGTCTGGTCGTTTACCTCGGAAAGCGGAATGACGTCGCCCGAGATGGGAGCATCCAGCGTAAGGACTCGACCACGCATACCAAAAGACCTTAGGACTTTAGTGAACATGCTCCCCCTCGGACATACCAATCAATCAAAATAACCTTAACAGTTTACCACTTGGCAACGGTTTTTGACCATTAGGGAAGTTCGCGCTTGACAACCTCGACGATGTCGTCAACAACGCGCTGGGTCAGCTCGTGCGTCTCGGCCTCGGCCATAACGCGGACCAGCGGCTCGGTACCGCTCGGACGCACCAGAA
>USHT01000184.1 GCA_900554455.1 uncultured Collinsella sp. | reverse complement strand
CGGCTGTGGCGGCAGCAGCGAAGCGGCAGACGGCAGCTATGATCTTGCCGCTCAGGCCGCCGACCTGCAGGCCGTGATCGAACACGTTGGCGCTCCGACAAATGTGCTTGCGCACAGCGCCGGTACGTTGGTGGCGCTGGAGCTTCTTCGCACCGAACCCCATCTCGTCGCCCGTGCGATTCTGCATGAGCCGGCTGTGTCGGCCGAAGGCGTCGGCATGGGCGCAGCTCCGATTTTGCTCGATATGATTGCGGCTGGAAAGGTTTCAAGGGCGCTTCGGCTTTTCTTGGGAGCTCTCGGCGACTTGGACCCCGAGGCTCCTGGGACGACCGAAGCGGAAGCCAAGCATGCCCTGCGCAATGGTCGTTGCTTTATGGCCAATGAATACGGAACAAATATGACATATGCTCCCGACTGGGAGCGCGCCCGCGAATCAAAGGCGGTGTCGGCTGTGTTTTTGGGCGAGCTTTCGGTCGGTACACCCCGCGAGGCTGGTACGCGAGCGGCTGCCGAATATCTCGATTGCCCCCTTGTGACGATCCCGGGCGCGCATAACGGTTTGCGCGATCGCCCCGTTACGGCGGCAAACGCCGTTCACGATGTCTTGGAGCGTTAGCACGCTCGATGACCTGCGGGGAGAGGGGCTGTTAGCGTTTCGTCATTGTTAACGAATGCGCCCATAGCCGCACGCCCGCGGCTCCATTACCGCCGTTTGCCAGGTCATAAAAATGTAACAGCATTCACGTGCTTACCTGCATCGGCAAGGTGTTACCCTTGTAGCATTTGGAACCCACCGCTACCATGCGAAACTATCGAAAGGGCCCCATATGCTCAATAATCACGAGGCCAATCTAACCGACGAGGAGGCTGCCGCCGAGGTCGCCCGTGTCGCGAAGACCTACCCCGTGGTGCGTTTGCTGTCGGACGATCAGAACTGCCTGCTCGCCGGCGATCGCTGCCCTTGTCTGCGTCAGTCGAGTCTTGAGGCTTTGGCAGATTCGGGTGAGGTGTCGGAGCAACTGCTCAACGATGGTGTTGAGTACCGCGCCCGTCTGCGTCCTCTGAAGGTCGAGGGCGAGCCTCACGTCTTGCTGATGGTGCGTCCGATTGATGAGCAAGAGGCCGCAGAAGAGGACCTTGTCTACACCGACGTGCTGACGAGCGTGCACAATCGCCGATATTACGAGGAAAAGCTCCGTAGCGCCCGCATGAATGCCGGCGTTGCGATGATCGACCTTGATGATTTTAGGGTCTTCAACGATACGTGTGGCCGTCATGCCGGCGACCTTGCGCTCGGTGCCGTGGCGACAGCCATGCGCAGCGGAATCCGTTCGACTGACGAGCTTGTGCGCTATGGCTGCGACAAGTTTGTGGTTGTCATGCCCAATATTCCCTCCGATGACTTCACCCGTCGCCTGCATCAGGTGTCCGATGCCGTTCGTTCCACGATTATTCCGGGCCATGAGTACGTGAGCTTGACGGCATGTGTTGGTGGCGTTCGCATTCATGGCGAGACGGTTGATGAGGGCGTTGGCCGCGCTGTCCAGTTACTGAGCCGCGCTAAGGCAAAAGCCGGTACGGTCGTGACCGATGCCGATTCCATCGAGGCCTTCCAAAGCGAAAAGCCTTTGGTACTTATTGTCGATGACTCCGAGATGAACCGAGCCATTCTCAACGAGATGCTCAAGGACGAGTATTGCATCCTCGAGGCCGACAACGGTCGTACGGCGCTCGACATGGTCGACCGCTATGGTGATGAGTTGTCGCTCGTGCTGCTGGATATTGTCATGCCGGGCATAAGCGGCTTTGAGGTGCTGGCCGGTCTGTCGCGCCGATCGGTTAGCGACAATCTGCCTGTCATCATGATTTCGAGCGAAGATTCCGATGATATGGTTCTGCGCGCGTACGAGCTAGGCGCCTCGGACTATATCAACCGCCCGTTTGACTCCCGTGTCGTGCGCCGCCGTGTAAGCAACACCATCCGCCTATACGCCAAACAGCGCCGCCTGACGAGCCTGCTGTCCCAGCAGTACAACGAGCGCGTCAAGAACAGTCGCATGCTCATCGACATCATGGCCGGTGTCATGGAACTTCGCAATGGCGAGAGCGGCAGGCACGTTACGAACATCGAGAAGCTGACCGAGCTGCTGCTTGACTGCCTGGTCCAGCGTAGCGACACGATCTCCCTCGACAATGAGGAGTGCTCCACGATTGCCCTGGCTTCGGCGCTGCACGATATTGGCAAGATGGCGATTGACGATGCGATCCTCAACAAGCCTGGGCGCCTTACGCCCGAGGAGTTCGAGATTATGAAGACGCATACCACGATGGGCGCCGACATGTTGCTTGAGCCGAGCCGCCATCACGTCGGCAATGCGCTTATGGAATATGCGTACCAGATTGCGCGTTGGCATCACGAGCGCTGGGACGGCAAGGGTTATCCCGATGGCCTTAAGGGCGACGAGATTCCCATTGCCGCGCAGGTGGTCTCGGTGGCCGACGTGTATGATGCGCTGACGAGCGTGCGCGTGTACAAGGACGCTATCCCGCACAAGGCGGCAATTCAGATGATCCTGGATGGTAAGTGCGGCACCTTTAACCCGCTGCTGCTCGATTGTCTGCTCGAGGTGCAAGACCAAATTGCCGAGACGTTGGCACGCCCCGCTGACGTCGTCGCGTTTCCCACGATTTAGTTTGACCAAAGGAGTTTTTAATCCATGATTTCCATGCGTGAGGCGTATGAGAAGATCGGCGCCAATTATGATGACGCGTGCGCTCGGCTGATGGGCGAGGAAATGCTTGCCCGCTTTGCCCTCAAGTTTTTGGATGACGAGAGCATGGACAAGCTGGAGGCCGCCATGGCGGCAGGAGACGCCGAAGGTGCGTTTATGGCAGCGCACACGCTCAAGGGCGTGAGCCAGAACCTGGGATTCGATAATCTGTACGAGCCGGCGGTCGTGGTAACCGAAGCACTGCGTGGTGCCGATGCCGTTGACGGCGCTCGCGAGGGGATGCATGCGCTGCAGCAGCAATATGCGGCTACGATGTCGGCCCTGCGCGAGGCGGCCGAATAAGAGCTTGCGAGGGTTGATTTCCGATCTCAGCCGAACACATTGAGCAAATAGGCCGTTCCCGCAGTTAGCCGAACGCCCCCGCGGCCCCTCCTGGGGTCCGGGGGCGCCGTTTTCCCAGTTGAAGGAACGGTGGAGATGTGTTTCGATGGGTCCGGTGGCCATGCTCCGCCCGCCGCCCGGCACCTCTTCCCAGACTCAGCCGGACGGTCGGCCCGTCTATTCCGTTTTTCCTCTAGGCTAGGCCAGCGGGGCATCGCCCCTCTCTGCGCGCGCCCTCTCGATGAGCCCCGGCGTCAGGTCGAGTTCCTCGATGGGCACGTCCCCCACGCCGTAGGCGTCCAGCAGCGCCGCCGCGTCCTCCCCGAGCATCGCCCTGAAGGCGC
>USHT01000183.1 GCA_900554455.1 uncultured Collinsella sp. | reverse complement strand
CCGCGGGCGCGGCCTTAGCCACAAAGCCCTCGTTGGCGAGTGTCTTCTCGCAGCCGGCGAGCTCCTTCTGGGCCGCGGCGATCTCCTTCTCCAGGCGCGCCTTCTCGGCCGAAAGGTCAACCTTGCCCTCGAGCACCACAAAGACCTCGACGCCGCTGTCGACCACGGCGATGCTCGCAGCCGGCTTCTCAACGTCGATGCCCATGACCAGAGAAGCCGTGTTCGCCAGCGGCTCAATCGTCGAGCGCAGGCTCTCGAGCTTCTCGATGTCCTCGGCACCGGCGCGCACGACCACGTCGAGCTCGGCCTTGGGGCTCAAGCGGTAACGCGAACGCGTGGCGCGGGCGGCGGACACGACGGTACGGCACAGTTCAAACGCGCGCTCGGCGGGCTCATCGACATACTTGGCGTAGTCGGCGGGCTCCGGCCACTTGGCGATCATGAGCGCCTCGGCGCGGTCAACGTTGCCCTCGGCGTCCAGATCGAGCACACTCGCCGGCATGTTGTCCCAGATCTCCTCGGTGACAAACGGCATAAGCGGATGCAAAAGGCGAATGGAGGTGTCGAGAACAAAGATCAGGTTGCGCTGAGCCTGCAGACGGCCCTCGCCCTTCAGGCGGGCCTTGGTGACCTCGACGTACCAGTCGCAAACCTCGTTCCAGAAGAACTGCTGCACGCCGCGGGCCATATCGCCAAAGGTGTAGTTCTCGATGCCCTCGGTGACCATCTTCACGGCCTTGGCCAGGCGGCTGAACATCCAGGCGTCGGCCGCCGTCTCCACGACGGGCTCGCCGGGCGTGTAGCCCTCCATGTTCATGAGCAGGAAGCGGCTGGCGTTCCAGATCTTGGTCACAAACGACTTGGCCTGCTCAGTGCGCGGACTGTCGATGAGCTTCTTGGTCTTCTTGTCGATGTTCGCGTCGAACTTGACATCCTGGTTGTTGGTGCACAGCGTCAGCAGGTTGAAGCGCATCGCGTCGGCGCCGTACATGCCAATGAGGTCCATGGGGTCAACGCCGTTGCCCTTGGACTTGGACATGCGGCTGCCGTCCTTGGCAAGGATCGTCGGGTAGATGACGACGTCCTTAAACGGCACCTCGTCCAGGAAGTACAGCGAGCTCATGACCATGCGGGCAACCCACAGCGCGATAATGTCGCGCGCGGTGACGAGCGCCGTCGTAGGGTGATGGCCCTCGAGCAGCTCCGGCTTTTGCGGCCAGCCCTGCGTGGCAAAGGTCCACAGCTGCGAGCTGAACCAGGTGTCCAGCACGTTCTCGTCCTGATGCACGTGATGGCCGCCGCACTTGGGGCACACGTCGGTGTCCTCGGTCAGGGCATCCTCCCAGCCGCAGTCCTCGCAGTAGAACACGGGGATGCGGTGGCCCCACCACAGCTGGCGGCTGATGCACCAATCCTTGAGGTTCTCCATCCAGGTGGTGTAGGTCTGCGTCCAACGCGCGGGGTGGAAGGTGACCTTGCCAGAGTTGACGGCGTCGAGCGCCGGCCCCTTGAGCTTATCGACGGCGACGAACCACTGCTCGGACAGCCACGGCTCCAGCGCGGCGTCGCAACGGTAGCAGTGCATGACGGAGTGGTCGTGCTCCTCGACGTGATCGAGCAGGTCATGCTCCTCAAACCACTTGATGACGGCCTCGCGGCACTCCTCACGGGTCATGCCGGTAAACTCGCCATAGCCCTCGACGACCACCGCGTGCTCGTCGAAGATGTTGATCTGCGGCAGGTCGTGAGCCTGACCCATGGCGTAATCGTTGGGGTCGTGGGCCGGGGTGACCTTGACAAAGCCAGAGCCAAAGTTGGCGTCGACATGCCAATCCTCAAAGATGGGAATCTCGCGGTCGACGATGGGGAGCTTGACGGTCTTACCTACAAAGGCAGCCTTCTCGGGGTCCTTCGGAGAGACGGCGACGCCCGTGTCGCCGAGCATGGTCTCGGGGCGCGTGGTGGCAACGACGATGTAGTCCTGGCCGTTAACCGGCTCGGTCAGCGGGTAGCGCAGGTGCCACAGGTGGCCCTTCTCGTCCTTGTACTCGGCCTCATCGTCCGAGATAGCAGTAGTGCAGTTGGGGCACCAGTTGACGATGCGCTTGCCGCGGTAGATCAGGCCGTCGTGGTACCAGTCGCAGAACACCTTGCGCACGGCCTGGGCGTAGTCCTCGTCCATGGTAAAGCGCTCGTTATCAAAATCGACGGAGCAGCCCATGCGCTTAATCTGCTCGACGATGATGCCGCCGTACTCGTGGGTCCAATCCCAGCACGCGTCGACAAACTTATCGCGGCCGATCTCCAGGCGGCTGATGCCCTCGCTCTTGAGCTTCTTGTCGACCTTGGTCTGCGTGGCGATACCGGCGTGGTCGGTGCCGAGCACCCAGCGCGTGGACTTGCCGCGCATGCGGGCCATACGGATGATAGCGTCCTGGATGGAGTCGTCGGTGGCATGGCCCATGTGGAGCTTGCCGGTAACGTTGGGAGGCGGAATGGTGACGGTGCAGTCGCCCACGCCCTCGCGGCGCTTGTAGTAGCCGCCGTCGAGCCACTTCTGCAGGATCGCCGGCTCGTTGGTCGACGGATCGTAGTTCTTGGGCATTTCTTCCATATATCTCTCCCTTGCCCATCGGGGAGGAATGTAGGCCCGATTTTCGCTCGGTCAAGTCCTGGCTCGCACGAAGACCACATTAAGTGGTCTTCGGCTCGTGCGGAATCTACGAAAATCGGGCCTACATTCCTCCCCTTAGGTATCGATTACTTCAGTCTGATATGACTTCGCTGAGGCTTAAACAAACACACAGAATAACACAGGTAGTTGGGGTTATTGCGTATATATAAAATAGCCTCCGACCGCGGGTGGTCGGAGGCTATTTGCAAGCACGTTTTTGGCTGGTTTAGCCGTAGATGCGTTGGGGTTGTTCTTCGCCCTTTACGGAGGCTTCGGTCACGACGACCTTGGAAACGCCCTCCTCGCTGGGGAGGTCGAACATCGTCTGCTGCAGCACGTCCTCGCAGATGGAGCGCAGGCCGCGGGCGCCGGTCTTGCGGGCGAGCGCCATACGGGCGATCTCGTGCAGGGCCGCATCCTCAAACTCAAGCTCAACGTCCTCGAGCTGGAACATCTTACGATACTGGCGCACCACGGCGTTCTTGGGCTCGGTCAGAATCGACACCAGGTCATCCTCGTCGAGCGCCTGCGTCTGGGTGACGACGGGCGTACGTCCCACAAACTCGGGGATCATGCCAAAGGCGTTGAGGTCCTGTGGGAGCACCTGGCGCAGCAGGTCGTTCTCGTCGACCGAGGTGGGGCCGGCAATCTCGGAGTTAAAGCCCACGCCCTTGTTGCCCACGCGATCGGCGATGATCTTATCCAGGCCCACAAAGGCACCGCCGCAGATGAACAGGATGTTGGTCGTGTCGATCTGCAGCAGCTCCTGCTGGGGATGCTTGCGG
>USHT01000182.1 GCA_900554455.1 uncultured Collinsella sp. | reverse complement strand
CTCGCGTTTTGCACTTTACTCGGCATCGATCGCGCCGCATCTGAGGGGTGCCTCGAAGCGCCAGACGCTGGCCGTCGCCGTGACACTTACCGAGGAGGCATATGGCATCTCGCTTGCCAAGCTGATTGAGGGGGAGGATTGGGGCCCGCGCGAGTCCTTTGTGCTCAACGTGATCCTCATCGCAACATGGGGCGTTTCGTGTACGATGGGCGCCCTCGCTCTTTATCTGTCTGCTCTTTTCGCAGCGGCTGTCGCGCGGTAACGTTGTCGCGGCGGTTTCGGGCGCGGTGTCCGTCGCCGCATGCAAGTTCTTGGGCCTCGCGAATATTGCCGTGCCGGCAAGCGTCGTGGTCGGCATTGCCATTGCGCTGGCGTGCGATGTTGTATTTGACGGAAGAGGTGCCCGCGATGCCCGTTAACGAGTTCTTGGTTCTGTGGCTGTCGTCGTGGGCTGCTATCGCGTTCTTTCGCATCGCGCCGGCGTTCGCCTTGCGCGGGCGGACCCTGTCGCCCCGCATTACCGAGGCCCTGGGCTATATCCCGCCCGCTGCCTTTGCCGCGCTGGTCGCCAACGACTTGGTGAGCCCCGGCGCGTTCGACGCGGGACTCTGGCCTGCCTTGGTTCCCTGGATTGCGGCCGCCGGCGTCGTGGCGGTGGCAATCAAGACAAAGTCGATGTTGTGGTGCTGCGTTTCGGGCATCGTGTTCTATATCGTTTTGAGCCTCGTATAGGAGCAGGACGCGTTATCGTCCCGGCCTAACGAATCGAATTTCTCACCGAGGCGGTCTGCTTCTTCTGGTACCATGGTCAAACTTTACTGTAGCAAAGCGTGACGTGGGCTTTTGTACCCCGTCAGCGGAAATGGGGGTTTCATGGCACAGGAAGCGACCGCCAACGAGCAAAAGAAATTCAAGGTCCCGCGTATCCCGGGCGACATCATGATCTATCCGATGATCGTCGGCCTTTTGCTCAATACCTTCTGCCCGCAGGTCTTTGAGGTCGGCGGCTTCTTTACGGCTGCCTGCCGCGGTGGCTCCAATACCATCGTCGCCGCGATCCTGCTGTTTGTGGGCGCCGGCATCAGCTTTAAGTCCACGCCGGGCGCCATCAAGACCGGCATCGTCGTGCTGATTCCTAAGCTTGTAGTGGCAGCCGCGCTGGGTCTGGGCGTCGCGTACTTCTTTAACGATAACTTTTTAGGCCTGAGTTCGGTTTCCATCATCGGCGGCATTACGTTTTGCAACATGGCGCTCTATACGGGCATCATGGGCGAGTTCGGCGATGAGTCCGAGCAGGGCGCTGTCGGTATCCTGTTCTTTACGGCCGGCCCCGCCGTCACCATGATCATCCTCGGTGTCTCGGGTCTTGCCAACATCCCCGTCGGCACCATCATCGGATCCATCCTGCCGCTCGTTATCGGCATGGTCCTGGGCAACTTGTTCCCGTTTATCAAGAACCTGCTGGTCCCCGGCGCCAATCCCGCGATCGCCGTTATCGGCTTTCAGCTCGGTGCGTCCATGAGCCTTTCGAGCTTTATCACCGGCGGTATTTCGGGTATCCTGCTGGGCCTCATCACGCTCTTTATCGTCGGTCCCATTACCTTTGCCTTCGAGCGCTTGTGTGGCGGCAACGGTAAGGCGGCTGTGGCATGCTCCACCATTGCCGGCACGGCCATGACCACGCCGGTCGCCCTCGCCGAGGTCGCTCCGCGCTATGCCGAGCTTGCGCCCACCGCGTATGCGCAGATCGCCACCGCCGTCATCATCACGGCAATCATGGCCCCGATTCTGACCGGCTGGGTCGATAAGAAGTTCTGCCAGGGCAAGGAAGACCTGTCGCCTGCCGGTGTCGAGGCCATCGAGGAGGCTGTCGCGGCCGACATCGATGGCGAGTAGCAATCGATACCCATCAATGATTCCGGCGTGCAACTCGCGCCGTTTGAGCGCCCGAACGAGAGCTGTCTTGCAGTGACGTTCGGGCGCTCTGCTATTATTCCCCTTACCCCTGCGGAGAAAGGGGCGTTTATTGCCCAGACACGAATCGGGCGATTCTGACCACTTGGATATTGAAGGGAGGGCGTCTAGTGGTTAAGGCACTCAAGATTGAGATATTCCTGCTATGCATGATTGTTCTTATCGGGCTTGCCGTACGAAGCCGTCGCTCCCTGTTCTCGAGCACCCAGCAGCTTTTGTTTAGCATGCTGGGCTACACGTCTGCTGCCTACATTTTCTTCGATATGATCTGGACGCTTTCGGATGGTGTGGACGGCACGTTGGGCATTGCAGCCAACTGGATTTCCAACGCGGTTTCGTTTTCGCTCTTCGCCATCGCGTGTCTCATTTGGTTTATCTATTCCGAGACGATGCAGGGCTCTCACCTTGTGACCTCGCGCTATAGGGTGGTGCTTGTAACGTTGCCTACGGCTCTGGTGGTCGTGCTGGCTTTTACCAGTTACTGGACGCACGCCCTGTTCTATATCGATTCGCAGGGCGTGTATCGTCGCGGCTTTGCCTATATGATCCAGCCCATTGTCAGCTACTGTTACGTTATACATACGTCCCTGCATGCGTTTGTGCAATCTCGCAGGGTCGAGAGCCTGCAGACGAAGGCTATCTATCGAACCTTAGCATTTTTCGCCATTCCGGCCCTGGTGGGCGGTACCTTTCAGATCGTATACTCGGTGCCTGGCCTTTGTGTCGGCATAATGATTAGCATGTTGCTGCTCTATATCATCTGCCAGGAGCAGCTCATCTCGACCGACCCGTTGACTGGCCTCAACAATCGCAACCGTTTTGAGACCTATATGCTGTCGCTCTTTTCAAATGTGGATCAGGCCGAAGATGTATATCTGCTTATGATGGACGCTGACGGCTTTAAGCAGATTAACGATCGCTATGGACATGTGGAGGGTGATCATGCTCTTCAGGTCTTATCTGCTGCGCTCAAAAAGGTCTGCACGGCGTCTGGCAGCTTTATCGCACGTTATGGCGGCGATGAGTTCGTAGTCCTTCAAAAGGCGGCAGCGGAACAGGACATCATACATCTGTGCGCGGCAATCAACGACGAGCTCGCGCGCGCCGAGGTGCCGTATCTGTTGCGGATGTCCATCGGCTACGCACGGGTCGGTGACGGCGTCGATACCTGGCAAGACTTGCTTCGCGCTGCCGACGCGGAGCTCTACCGCGTCAAGGCCGAGAAAAAGAAGGCCGGCGTCCAGATACGCTAGGAAAAGGGCGCACGCTGGCGTGCGTGGCGCCCCTCGGCTCACCGATGTACTCCATTAAGCTAAAGTATGTGAATCCCTTCTGCTAAATAAGGGCAGCTCGTTAGGCCTTTTTGGGCCTGTTGACGATGATGATGCCGCTGCAGACCAACAGCAGGGCAACGATGACGGTAACGGGGCTCGTGCCAGCGCCCTCGCCGAGCAGCAGCGCGCTCAGCACCACACCAAAGACGGGGTTCATAAACCC
>USHT01000181.1 GCA_900554455.1 uncultured Collinsella sp. | reverse complement strand
GACTGTTACGGCAGCAAGGGTACGCCCGCTACGCGCGGCGCCTATCGTCCCATCGGCATCAACCGCAACAGCCAGCTTGCCGTGTTGCAGCTGCGCCCCTATGCGCAGCCGGCCTACCGCGCCGTGCAGTGGATGGCGTTTGGCTCCAACTCGTTTAACGCGCTCGTGCCGCTGTACGCCAATGTCGAGACCATGCCCGAGTACTATGCCGACACGCAGTCTCGCGTGACGTCCGAAAACTTCTACTGGGCCAACCGCCTGATCGGTGCCCTGGCCGACGTCCGTTTCCATGAGTGCGGTCGCGCGGTCGAGGATTATCAGGAGAAGGTCGGTGGCATGGGCCACAAGCAGATCCATGACGTCGACGCTGCCGTAGCCGCTCTGCCCGAGGCCGAGGTGTCTTCCGAGCTTGCACGCGCCAACGAGGCCTTTGCCGAGCGTGTTCGCGTGGAGACCGATGCCCTGCTGGGCAAGGTGCTCTACACCACGAGCTGCGCCATGAAGAACTCTTTCGCGATGAACGACAACGTGAGGTAGGGATTTCCCGTCGATCGAATAGCGCTAAAACGCTTTGTCGCTTTCGCTCGATCTTGGGTACAAGAACGCCAATGCAGTTGTTTGTGATTGGAGATAACCATGGTTATGAAACTCGATCAGCTTGTTAACGGCGCCATTAACGTGGGCTTTGGCGCTGCCGCCGTTGCTGTCGAAGGCGGCAAGAAGGTCCTCGACGACCTTAACACCAAAGGCGAGCAGGTTCGCAAGGACACCGCCACCCCCGATATCGCCCGCAGTGTGTCCGACATGTTCGAGCAGGCCGGCGGCACCATCTCCGACCTGACCGAGCGCTTGGGCATGCAGGGCGAGACCGCGGCCCAGCGCGTGCTTGACGAGCTCATCCTTGCCCGGGTCCGCGTCATGACCGCCCCCGAGCGCACGGCCTTCCTGGCCCATGTGCGCGACATCGTCGATTCGGTCGAGGACAACGTGACCTCGGTGCCCGTCGAGTCCGTTGAGCCCGACGATGCGAAGGATACCGAAGAGGCTGAGTAGCAGCGCAGATGGCAGATTCCACCACCGATTACAACAATCTAGATCCCTTGGGTGACGAGGCGGCGGTTGTCGATAAGGTCGATGCCGCCGTCTCGGGCGCTCGCAAGAAACCGCGCGCTGTCGATATGGTCCCCGAGGAGCCCGAGGCGATGGCGCCGGATGAGGAATACCAACTCACGCCTGCGGGTCGCCGCGAGCGCATCGGGCAGATTGTTCGCCTGGTAAAAAAGTACCGCGTGTGGGATAACCTCACGCCGGTTCGTTTGCGCCGCCTGCTCGAGGAGCTCGGCCCCATGTTCGTCAAGATGGGGCAGATTCTGGCTAACCGCTCCGAGATTTTGCCGCAGCGGTTTTGCGACGAGCTGCGTCGCCTGCGCTCCGACGTGGAGCCGGTGCCGTACGAGGTAGTGCTCCGCTGCTTGGAAGAGGAATACGGCCTGCGCCTGGGGGAGATGTTCGATGCGATCGACCCCAATCCGCTTGGTAGCGCATCGCTCGCGCAGGTGCACCGCGCTCGTCTGGTGACGGGCGAGGACGTAGCCGTCAAGGTGCAGCGCCCCGGTGCGCAGCA
Source organism: uncultured Collinsella sp. (assembly GCA_900554455.1). Classification (GTDB taxonomy): domain Bacteria; phylum Actinomycetota; class Coriobacteriia; order Coriobacteriales; family Coriobacteriaceae; genus Collinsella. The sequence goes on along the minus strand of USHT01000181.1, from coordinate 1,852 downwards.
GGTTATGGCGCAGGACATCGATATCATCCGCTCGGTGGTGCGCATTGTTTCCAAGTTCGTCAACACCGATCAATTCGTTGACCTGCACGGCGTAGTCGAGGAGTTGTGGACCTCGTTTCGCGAGGAGACCAACTTTTTGGCCGAGGCCAAAAACCTCAACGACTTCTACGAGTTCCATAAGAGCGTTCATGGCGTGACGTGCCCTAAATCCTATCTGGACCTGTGCACCGAACACGTGGTGGTTATGGATTACGTCGACGGCATTTCGATCGCCGATCCTGAACGCTTAGTGGCCGAGGGCTATGACTTGGAAAAGATCGGTGCCGCAATCGTCGAGGACTATTCGACGCAGGTGCTCGACGACGGCTTTTTCCATGCCGACCCGCATGCGGGAAACATCATCCTCAAAGACGGAATTGTCTACTTTATCGACTTGGGCATGGTCGGACGCATGTCGAGCCACGACCGTGGCATCGTCAAGGATATGATCTTTGCCGTGGCCGAGGGCGACGTGCCAAAGCTCAAGGATTCGCTCATGCGCTTTGCCGTGACGCGCGGCGATTCGGCCGAGCTTGACCATTCGGCCTTTTTGTCCGACTTGGACTTTATTGTTGCCGACTTTGCGGGCCTTGACCTGAAAGACCTGGATATCGGCGAGTTTTTGACCTCGCTGTTAAACCTCGCGCGCAAAAATGACGTTGAGCTGCCGAGCGTGGTGACGATGTTCGCCCGCGGCATGGTGACGCTCGAGGGCCTGTTGACCGAGTACATGCCCAACGTCAACATGATCCAGATCATCCAGACGCATATTAAAAACGAGAAAAGCACCTATGCGCGCATGCGCGAGATGAGCCGCGACTTTGCAGCGAGCAGTTATCGCGCGGCGAAGGGCTCGCTCGAGGCGGCCGAGTATCTGGGCTTGGCTTCGCGCATGCTCACACGCGGCCAGCTTAAGGTAAACACGCAGATCATGAGCAGCGATAAGGCGCTGCGACAGCTAGGTGGGATTATCGACCGCATGTCGATGGCAATTGTGATCGCCGGTCTGTTTATCGGTTCGTCGGTGGTGTACTACGCGCGCATCGAGCCGGTTGTGTTTGGTATCCCGGTCATTGGCTTTATGGGCTACGTGAGCGCGCTGGTGCTGGCGCTTATGCTGGGCCGCAATATCTGGCTCAACAGTCACGGCGGCAAGCACTAGAGGCTGCGGCCGTCACCGCATTTTCCTATCGCAAACAATAGCTTTTACCTTGGGCTTCGCCTGCGTGCGAGGCCCTTTTGCGTGATACCATTTTGACGGTAATAATCGATGGCCTAGATGGTGGTGCTGAGACGCACGAATGCGCGGTTATCCTGCGCATTTGGGAGAATCGGGGTGCAAGTCCCCAGCTGTACCAGTAACCGTAATTCCTCTTGGCTCGGGATGCTCGCGTCGCAGATCGGACGACGTGCCCGAGTCGTTAAGGTTAAGTCGGATCGCCTCCCGTCTTGCATGCGGCTGCGGCTTTTGCCGCCGGTGTGCATAGGGCTCTGGAGGGAAGGGGGACCCCGATGGGGGAACTCGAGCGCAACATGCGCGATGACGTGGGGCAGCCTCAAGGCAACGCTCCAAGTACAGACAATGGGGGACAATTGGATATGTTTGAGGACGAGCGCGAGCGCGTCTCGCATCGCCGTGGCGCAATTGCGCGCGGCGTAGCCAAGCGCGGCCTGGTGGCATTCCTGGCCTTCGCGATGGCTTTTGGCACCACACCGGCTCAGCTGTGGGCCGAGGGCGCCGAGGGCATTGCCGAGGCTGTGGCTCAGGCGGCACCGCTTGCCGAGAACGGCTCTGGTGAGTCCGCGACAAGCC
>USHT01000180.1 GCA_900554455.1 uncultured Collinsella sp. | reverse complement strand
TGCTCCTCATCGCACGGCGCATAAGTTCCATGGCCATGCTCATCGTGGCGGGCGTCATGGTGGGATACATCTGCTCGGCGGCGACGAACTTCCTCATCGCCTTCGCCGACGACCAGTCCATCGTGAACCTGCACAACTGGTCTTTGGGTAGCTTCTCGGGCTCGAGCTGGGACGACCTCGCGGTCATCGCGGTCGTGGTGATCACCGTGAGCGCATGCGTATTCGCGATATCGAAGCCCCTTTCCGCCTTCCAGCTGGGAGAAGCCTACGCGAAAAGCGTCGGCGTGAACGTCGCACGCTTCCGCGTGGTGCTCGTCCTTCTAGCGAGCATACTCTCCGCCTGCGTGACCGCGTTCGCTGTTCCGGTGTCGTTCGTAGGCATCGCGGTTCCGCATCTCGTTAAGTCGGCGCTGAAGTCGTCGAAGCCCATCCGCGTGATTCCTGCGTGCTTCTTGGGAGGCGCCATCTTCTGCGCGGGCTGCGATTTGATCGCACGCACGCTGTTCTCCCCCGTCGAGCTTTCCATCAGCGCCGTCACCGCCATCTTCGGCGCGCCGGTGGTTATCGCGCTCATGTTGAAGAAGCGGGTGAGGTAGATGGGGGAATTCGTGCCGCGGCCCAAAACGCTCGGAGGGGAGTCGAACCTCGAAACCCCGGTCGAAACGCAGGCTGACGGAGCGCCGCTTTTCCGCATAAGCGACCTGTCGGCGGGTTACGACAAGAAGGTCGTAGTCGAAGGCGTCGATCTGGAGGTTCGCGCGGGCGACGTCGTGGCGCTCATCGGGCCGAACGGCTCGGGCAAGTCGACCATCTTGAAAACAATCACACGCCATCTGGCGCCGCTTGCCGGCGCGGTCGAGCTCGACGGGCGAGAGATTTCCCGATGGAAGACGGCGGAGTTCGCAAGGAACCTTGCCGTTATGCTGACAGATCGCCCCCGGACCGAGCTCCTCATCTGCCGCGATATCGTAGAGGCGGGAAGGCATCCCTACACCGGGCGAATGGGCACACTCTCGCCCGACGACCATAGTCGGGTCGACGAGGCCATGAAAACCGCACATGTGGAAGAGCTCGCCGAGCGCGACTTCATGCAGATAAGCGACGGGCAACGCCAGCGCGTCATGCTCGCACGCGCCATCGCGCAGGATCCGCGTGTGCTCGTGCTCGATGAGCCCACGTCGTATCTCGATATCCGCTATCAGATCGACCTGCTGCGAATACTTCGCCACCTTGCGAAATCGCGGAATGTGGCTGTCATCATGTCCATCCACGAACTCGAGCTCGCGCAGAAAAGCGCCGACAAGGTGATTTGCGTGAAGGACGGCCGGGTCTTCCGCGCCGGCGCACCCGAGGACATATTCACGCGCGAGACGATTGGCGAGCTCTACGGCCTTCAACATGGCACCTTCAACGAGCGCTTCGGCAGCGTGGAAATTGGGCACCCGCACGGCGATGCGCACACGTTCGTCATCGCCGGCGCAGGTACGGGGTCAGCTGTGTTTCGCCAGCTCATCCGGCAGGGCAAGGCGTTCTACGCGGGCGTTCTGCACGAAGGAGACATCGACTGCGAGCTCGCGCGCGACCTGGCGACGGAATGCGTGGCCGAGCGCGCCTTCGAGCCGATCGGGGATAAAACCATAGCCCGCGCCAAAGAGCTCCTCGTCCACTGCGCGCGTCTTATCGTGTGCCCCGCCGCCTTCGGAACCATAAACGCCCGCAACGCAGAGCTCGTCGAGTTTGCACGCTCGCATGGTATCGAGGTCATGCGAGTATGCGAAGGCGCATCGGAGGATTCCCATTTGGAGTGGGAAGAATAAACTGGACTTTCTTTTAAGGATCCTCAGGCTACAGCTCCTACACCGGCGAGGTCTCCAAGGCGCCGGAGAACCTCGTGAACAGGGATTTCCACGCCGACGAGCCCAACTAGGCCTAATCCAAGCGAGATTCCAGACTCGACAGACCATTGAGAGTCAGATCGTTGGCGACCTCAGAGACGCGCTCGATAGGAACCGAGCCGTCAGACAGCGCCCACGTGCGATAGATACCGATAATACCCGACAGCAAAAACGCCAGATAGTAGTCGAACATCTCGTCCTTGAGACCTTGGGGCAGCAGATCGCGCTCGGCAATCTCATGTTCGAGCGGCGCACGAAGACGAGCCATGAAATCATCGAGCGGAATATTCTCGATCAGCTGACGATTGAGCACTAAGTTGTTGCACAGTGCCTCGTTAACGGTTTTAAAGAAGGTCGCCGCCGCGCCAAGAGCGCGCTCGCTGGTGTCACCGTCCATAGAAGCAAGCGTTTTCTCGACCGAGTCGACAATCATCTCCACCACATCGACGGCAATGGCATCGAGCAGGCCGTCAACCGTACCAAAGTGAACGTAAAAGGTCTTGCGGTCGACATTGGCCTCGCGCGCGATGGCACTCACCGTAATGTCTGCCAGCGGCTTTTCCATGAGCAGGCGCTCGAAAGCCGAAAGGATGGCATTACGGCTGCGAACGATGCGACGATCAAGACGCGGTTTGCTGGTTGCCATGGGCGTGTCCCTTCGATATGCAAGCATTCATCAACAGATGAGAGATAATCTACGTAAGAGGATTATCCCCCATACAGCACAAATATGCCCCGCATCATGAAGAACGCACGACTGCCCTACTGCGACTTGGGATGCTTCTTCTTATTGAGTGCCGACGGAGATACGCGAATACCATCGCCTGTCTGGCGCACATAGGCTTTATGAGCCGGCTTAGCGGTCCCAGAAGCCTTCTGAGCGCGCTTCTTGGGATCAACGGTAACAGCATTCGTGGGGTGGGGCTTTGTGGGCGCAGAGGGCGTTTGAGGCGTGCGACCGAGCTTGCGCATCACGCGATCCCAGCGCGCATGGATGCTCTCGTTGTGGGCACTCTTAAGGCCCAGCAGGGGCGCAGCCAAAATGGTCGGCGCAATAAACGTAATGAGGCGCCACAGCAGATAGCCGGCGGTCGAAGCCGACCCAAAGAAATGACCCAAGAACAATGCAAAGCCGCCCTCAGCGCCACCAGTTCCACCGGGCAGGGGGACCGCAGAGCTCAGCAGCTGGACAAAGGCGCTCGCGGCCATGACCGAGAAAAAGTCGACCTCGTGGTGGCCAAAGGCAAGCATCAGGAAATACGGCACCAGATAGAAAAACGCGAGTTGCAGCATGGTGATGACCACCGTGAGCAGCATGGAAGAAAAATGTCCGGCTGAAAGCTTGAACTTCTCGGAGAAGGAGTAGATCTCGCCATCGACAAACGTGCGCCAACCCTCGATCTTAGTGGCCGAGACACCAATGCGCTCAAGCCAATTGATGATGCAATGGGCGACGCGCGTGACGGTCTTAGGCATGAGCGCGACGGCGAAGATGCCCAGCAAGATGCAGCAGTGCCCACCAAAGCTAAAGACACACAGCAGCGTCATGTCGCCATAGCGCTCGGCAAAAAACGGCATGCGAGCAAGCAGTAGGATAGCGCCCCAGG
>USHT01000179.1 GCA_900554455.1 uncultured Collinsella sp. | reverse complement strand
CTGTGCCCGGCAGATTGGTGCGGCAGTCGGACCGCATGATCTCCCGGCACTGCGGCAGGGTGCGCTCCACATCCTTCCGCAGTGCGGCGATCTGGCTGTTATGGTAGAGCAGTGTTCCGCACTCAAAATGGAGAAACAGGCTCCGATAATCCATATTGATGCTGCCCACCACGGCCACGCGGTCATCGCTGACATAGCACTTGGCATGAAGGAAGCCGGGCGTAAATTCATAAATGCGTACGCCCGCCCTGAGCAGGGGCAGATAGTAGGAGCGGCTGAGCCGGAACACCAGCTTCTTATCCGGGATCCCGGGCAGGATGAGCCGCACGTCCACCCCGCGCTTGGCCGCACTTTTCAGAGCATCCAGCATCTCCTCGCCCACGGCCAGGTAGGGCGTGTAGATATAAACATATCTCTGGGCCTGAGAGAGGATGTCCAGATACACGGTCTCGGCCAGCGGTTCCTCATCCAGCGGGCTGTCCGCGTAGGGCTGCACCACGCCATCCTGCACTGCGGGCAGGCGGGTGGGCGCAAAGGCGGTGTAATCGGTCTCCTGCGGGCGGAAGGCGTTCCATACATTGAGGAACATCACGGTAAAGTTCCAGACAGCAGCACCCTCCAGCCGGATGGCCGCATCCTTCCAGTAGCCAAAGCGCTGCTCTGCATTGATATACTCATCCGCCAGATTCACGCCGTGCACGTATCCCATATCTACAGCCGGGGAGTCGCCAGCATGCTGTGCCGGCCCTCCAGCGTCATCGTATACAAGGGGGTTCCGGGGGCGCCGACCATGCTCGGCTTCCGCTTTTCCACATTCATCAACACGCGGGCCTCTTGTAGCGCGAGGCGCCCCGGGTTCCCTATCAGCAAAAGCATCGGGCTCAATCGTCATGCGCCGATCGGAATCAACCGTTCCCTCGCCCGCGCGCCCGTTGCCGCACAAACTGTGCGCAGCGATGACCTCGGTCGCCCCCGCGCGAAACAGCCCTTCGATATCCGACGGGTCAAGCGTCTCGATCAACACGACGACGCGACTCACACGGCCCTCGGCCGTCAGGCGCGCAACGGTCTTCCGCACGTCTTCGGTATCGAACAGAGATGCCGCGATGATGGCGGCACCGCGGCGCGAGGGAAACGCCCGCGCCATGGATACCAGCCCGTCCAGATCCCCCACGCGAAGCACCTGCGCGCCCACATCGCGACCCTCGACTTCCTGCTGTAGCAGCCCGTAATCGCCGCACGCGCAGCACGCAAGCCAGATCGCCTTCATCACTCGTCGCCTCCGCTCTTTTTGCCGCGCGCCGTGGCGGGAATCGTCAAGCTGACCGTTCCCTTGCCCGATGCCCCCAGCAGTTCCTTGACGTCTTCGGGGTCAGCCGCCAGCGTCACCCATTCGATCTTGCCCTCGCGCGTGGCACCGGAATTCTCACTGGTATCGATCACGTGCGCGCCGCACAGTCGATCGGTTACGCCATCTTTTTGCACGTACACGTCCACATAGCTGCCCACGCCCGTGGCGCCGCCGACCGAGTGCTCGGCATCGACCGCCACCGAAACGGCGACCTTGCCCTTAGGCACCTCGAGCTTGTGGCTCTCGGCCTTGGTGTAGACATTGCAGATCACGGCGTTTTTGGGAATACGCGAAGTCGTCACGTCGCCGCGCACCTGGCGCAGCTCGGTCGCCGCGTCACGCGGCAGCAAACTCGTCAGCCATTCCTGGGTTATGACATTGGTCTCATCGAGGGTCTCGCCCACATCGATATCGCGCGCCGCGACGCATACCTCGACGCGATCGCCACCGTACTTGGCCAAGGTCTCAGCCTGGACCTGTTCGGCTTGTGAGCGGATCGACGAGCCGTAAACCATGCAGAGCAGAGCAGCGAGCACGCCCGCGACCAGACTGATGGCGATGCGCTTGCTCTTGTTCACGGCCGCTCCTCTCAAGGTAGCACCGGGCAAATGCCCGTACCACCATTGTCTGGGCGACCAGGGCGCAAAGCGGCGCAATCGCAATCTTGGTTTTACGTGTCAAACCAATTGCTGACCAAAAGCTGACCAGCCCGTCAAGCTCATGGCAAGGTTTTGGTCAGCACGTCAGCAAACTGCATGTTTCGAGGCTTTTCCGCAGCAAAAAAGCCGTCTCCCGAACAGTTGGGAGACGGCTGCCATAGGAAAAATCAATTACAGATGAACATCGGGATCGAGTATTTGAGCGCTCACGCGCATGGATGACGCCAGGTTTTGGAACGTCTCCAGACGCAGGCTGTCGATCTGTCCGGCATCTTCGGCCTCGCGAACGGCGCAACCCGGCTCGTGAGTGTGCGTGCAATCGCCAAACCGGCAAGCGCGCGACGCCTCGACGATCTCGGGGAAGGCACGCGCCAGACCCCGCTCATGCCCCACAAGCGGCAGGCTGCGCAGGCCCGGGGCATCGGCGATCACGCCGGCGTCACCCGGCAGCGCCACCATCACGCGTGCAACCGTGGTGTGGCGACCTTGGTCATCACGCCCGCGCACGCCGCCAGTGGCCAGCGCATCGTGGCCCAGCAGCGCATTGAGCAGCGTCGACTTGCCGGCGCCCGACTCGCCCAAGATCATGGCACAGCTCCCAGCCGGCACGCAGGCGCGAACCTCGTCCAGGCCGAGGCCCTCGGCAGAAGACGTCACGATCACGCGCACGTCCGGACCCACCAGACGGCGCACGCGGTCCAGATCGCGCTCGAGCTCATCGGCCTCGCAGCGGTCGGCCTTGGTGAGCACCACCACCGGCTCGGCATCGCAATCGAGCGCCAACACCAGTGAGCGCGCCACGCGGTCGAGCAGCACCTCGCCGGCGCCGAGCGCCTGCACGATCAGCACACTGTCAACGTTAGAGCAGAGCACCTGGCGCTCCCCGCGGGCACGGCCGCGCCAGCGCTCAAAGCTCGTACGGCGCGGCAGTACGCACTCGATGACGCCCATGTCGTGCCCGGGAGCACGGCGAACCGCCACGCGGTCGCCCACGGCGGGCAGCAAGACCTCGTCCTCGCCACGCGACTTGGCAAACCCTACGGCATGCTCGGCACGAAACGTGTCATCGTCAGTTGCCACCAGCGGAAACCCGCGGTCCAGGCGCACCACGGCACCGAGCTGCATCTGCTCGGGCTCCTCGGCCTGAGCGCAAAAGTCGTCAAATGCAGCCTGCTGAGCCGCATCGACCGGCAGGTCATCGAACGCCGGAACATCCTGCAGTGCATCAAGCCCCGGCACGCTTGCCAGCAACTCCTCGGCAGGCGCGGGGGCCTCGGTCGCAAGCTTCCGACGACGGTCACGCTTAGCCCGCGCCCCCGTCGTCTTTTTCTTCGCCTTAGCCTTAGCCTTGCCCACAAACGCCTCCCAGCACCATAAATCACAACTGAGCAGGTATTTTAAATCAAAAAGAGCTGGCCGGGCAAAGCCCTAAATCAAAAAGAGCCGGTCGAGCAAACGCTCGATCGGCTCACAAACTTTCCCTCAGCTTACGGTCCCGAGAGGTTGTCCGAAGGCCCGACCGCCGAGAGGGG
>USHT01000178.1 GCA_900554455.1 uncultured Collinsella sp. | reverse complement strand
TTGCGCGGGCCGATCTTGTCGGAGATGCGGCCGGCGAAGATGCCCGTCACGGCCATGATGGTCTGAAAGACCGGGAAGGCCCAGGTGAGGGCGCTCGACCACTCGGGGTAGACGGCGAGCAGGTTCTTGCTCACGACGGAATACAGCGCGATGGAGCTGATGAAGAACATGGTGACGCACGCGGCGGAAAGCACGACGGCGCGACCCTTGTTGGAGTTGGTGGAAGCCATTGGACTCTTTCTGATCGATACGGGGGAGGAGCGGGCGTGTCCGCGGGACCTCCCTGTCAGGTTGGTTTACTGGTCAGTCGGCTTGGCGACGCCGGACTCATCGGACCAGAGCTCGACACCCTTGTTCTTAAGGTAGTTGTCGGCATAGGCGCGACGGCCGCCGGGCTTGGCGGTGAGGTCGCCCATCATGTTGGAGAAGCCGCCGTCGACCTTGATGGCGTCGCCGGTGGTGAAGTCCGAGCGCGTGGACGCCAGGAACATGACGGCGTTGGCGATATCGCTGACCTCGCCGATGCGGCGCGTGGCGATCAGACGGCTGCGGCTCTTTTCGACCTCGGGGTCGGCGTAGAAGTTGGCCGACATGGGGGTCTTGACGAAGCAGGGTTCGACGCAGTTGGAGCGGACGCCGTAGGGGCCCCACTCGGCGGCGAGCATCTTGGACATCATGTTCACGCCGGCCTTGGTGGAGCTGTACACGCCCGAGAACGTCTCGGGGGAGTGGCTGGCGACGGTCGAGATGTGCACCAGGCGACCCTGGCCGGCCTTGATCATCTCGCGACCAAAGCGCTGCGAGGTGATGAAGTAACCGGTGAGGTTGACGTTGAGCACCTGCTCCCAGTCGCTCAGCGGCAGGTCCTCCATGGCGGCGAAGCGCAGGATGCCGGCGGTGTTGACGAGGACGTCGACGCGGCCGAAGTTGGCGATGGTGGCGTCGACGGCAGCCTGAACCTCGGCCTCGTCGGTGGCGTTCATCTTGTAACCCTCGGCGTGGATGCCAAACTCGGCAGCGAGGTCGGCGGCAGCGGCCTTGACCCTCTCCTCGTCCAGGTCGAGCAGGACGACGTTGGCGCCGTTGCGGGCGAACTCGCGGCAAATCTCGACGCCCATACCGCCGAGTGCGCCGGTCACGGCGCAGACATCGCCCTCGAGCTTAAGCCAGTTGCTCATAGGAACTTCCCTTCTTGTGCCTCCCGGTGGGCCGTTCCCATTAATCGACCCACGTGGTTTTCGCAGGTTATCGTATGCTTTGCATTTGCGCAGGTGAATTGCATATTTGTTAGAATGGTATTAACCGTAGGTTTACACTGTGTGATGCAGTTTTTTCTCAATTGAGCGCGTGACCTGCCAAAACGACCCCCTTCGGCAGTTCATTGCCATGCGTCTGGAAACGGGAGATTGACGTGTACGATCGACGACTCGAGGCCATATCGGCCGCCGCGGAGCTGGGAAGCTTCTCACGTGCGGCGGCAAAATTGCGCGTGTCGACCCCGGCGCTCGTCAAGCAGGTGTCGGGCTTCGAGGCCGAGTTCGGCATCACACTGTTTGAACGCTCGCACTCAGGCGTCAAGGTGACGCCGGCCGGCGCGCTGCTGGTGGACGACGCGCGCTCGATCATGCGGCAGTCCGAGGACGCGCTGCGCCGCGCCCGACGCGCGGCGGGCGATGGCGGTGCCGTGCGCCTGGGCGTGTCGATGATGTGCCCGGGGCGCCAAACGCTGTCGATGTGGTCGAGCATCCACGATCTGGAACCGTCGCTTCGATTTGAGATCGTGCCGGTAAGCGACCTCTACGACGAACGCGAATCCGTCATGCGCAGCCTCGGTCGCGAGGTGGATGTGGTGCAGTCGAGTTTTTCGACCCCGCGCTGGGGTGACGCCTGCCAAAAGCTCCGCATCGTCAACGTACCGTTTTATATCGACCTGCCGCGCACGAGCCCGCTGGCGCGCAAGACACGCATTACGGTTGCCGACCTGGAGGGCATGCGCCTGCGCGTGCTCCGCCACGGCAACGACGCAATGGACAGCCTGCGCATCGACCTTCTGGCCGACGGCGGCGTTGACGTGATCGACGTGGACAGCTTTGACTTTGCGCTCTTTAACGAGGCAGAGGAAAAGGGCGACGCGGTGCTCACCTGCGGCGCATGGTCGGGGGTACACCCGGCCTTTGTGGGCGTGCCGTTCCTATGCGGTCGCGAGGTGCCGGTCTTTTTGCACTATCCGCTCGAGCCCACCCTCCAAGTCCAAAAATTCGTCAACGCCATGGCACAACTTCTCAAATAGCTATCGTGTCGATGATTCTTTAATTCCCGTCCTAGAAAAATCATCTGGTAGAGTTGACCTCACGTGAATTCCAGCACGTTGCGTACTACCTGTGCTTTTGTCATTTGGGGAGTGAACTTGTGAATACTTCTGTCGCCAAGAAAGCCAGCCGGGCGGTGCGCCTGCTCATGATGGTGCTCACGGCAGTTCTCATCTTCTTCTTCATCAATGTTATGCTGCTCGTCTCCGATATCCAGGGCACGGCGCGCGTGGTCAATTACGCCGGTCTGGTGCGCGGTACCACGCAGCGAATCGTTAAGCTCGAGGATGCGGGCCAGCCTCAAGATGACCTGCTCAAAGCCGTGGATTCATACATCAACGGTTTGCGTTACGGAAGTGACGACCTCAACCTCGTCCGTCTCGACGACGATGAGTATCAGGCAAAAATGACCGAGCTTGCAAATTTTTTTGATGAGCTTTGCGCCGAGATCATCCGCGTGCGCGAAGTCGGCTATGAGAACACCGACATCATCCCTATGAGCGAGGAGTTCTTTGGCATTTGCGACGATGCTACGCGATTCGCAGAGGACTACTCTCAGGAGAAGGCGTCGGCGCTCAACTATCTCGAGGGCTTGGTGATCATCGACATCATGGGCTTGGTGGCGACCTTTGCGGTCGAACTTGTTCGCGCGGTGCGAACTGCCGCGCTCAATCGCGAACTGCAGAGCAAAGTCTATCTCGACGAAGCCACGGGACTGCCCAACAAGAACAAGTGCGAGGAGGTCTTGGGGCAGGAGCAGCCTGTCTCCGCGGAGGCGCCCGTTGCGATGTGCGTCTTCGACCTTAACAATCTGCATACGGTCAATAACAACTTCGGCCACGAGAAAGGCGACGAATACATCCGTTCTTTTGCCCAGCAGCTGGGGCTCGTGGCGTCCGAGACCTGCTTTGTGGGCCGCGACGGCGGCGATGAGTTTATCGCGGTGCTGCGGGATACCGATCGAGCTGCCGTGGAGTCCTGTCTCGCTCAGGTTCGTGCGAACGTGAACGAGTATTCCGAGGTTCACCCCGACATGCCTATCAGCTATGCGGTGGGCTACGCGCTTTCCAGTGATTTTGATGAACCGCCTACCATGCGTGAACTCTTTTCCCAGGCCGACAAAAACATGTACATCGACAAGAATCGCGTAAAGACAGCCGAGGCAGCCGGGCCGCAACACGAGGAACGGTAAGCCTGTAACAGAAGGTATAGAAAAGCCTCCGCAGCTCGTGTGTGCTGCGG
>USHT01000177.1 GCA_900554455.1 uncultured Collinsella sp. | reverse complement strand
GTGATGCCAGCCGTGCCGCCGGACCGTTTTTGTTCTTAAGGCGCCTTGCACAGTTAAAAATCTATCCGCCACTGCCAAAAGCATGCCACCTATTCTAGTGAGATTTTTGACAACCGGCGGTTGCGGGTGCATATGAGCTGCGGAAATGTGTCCAAACAAAGCAATGAACCGTAGCTTGGTTGTCCCCGTTGCGGCGTTAACGGTAGTATGGTCGTACTGTTAATTCCGCACCGCCAACGGAGGGAGTTCCGCGCCGTGAACCGCGATTTCGCCTCATCGCTCATCCAGCTCAACAACACGTTCTATCGCGAGCACTCCGCCTCCTTCTCCGATACGCGCCAGGCCCCGTGGCCCGGCTGGGTGCGCACCATGGACATCGCGCTCGGGCAGCTCGACGTCGCCACGATCGAGCATCCCGTCCGCGTCTTCGATCTTGCCTGCGGCAATATGCGATTCGAGAATTTTGCCGCCGGCGGCGCACTTGCCGCCAAGGGCGTCGACGGCGCAAACCCCTCGGCAGATGCCAGCTGCCCGTTCGAGTTCTATGGTGTCGACTCGTGTCAAGATTTGGCTATCGATGCACATGGCCACGCCCTGCGCATTCCCAACCTGCACTTCCAGGAACTCGACGTGCTCGATGCCCTTATGAAGCTCAACCCCGCCGAGACACCCGACGTGCCTTTCGACGCCCCGCTCGCCGACATCTCGGTCTGCTTTGGTTTTATGCACCACGTGCCGTCGTGCGAGTACCGCGTACGCGTGCTCGACGCCCTGGTGCGCCAGACGCGCCCGGGCGGCATCATCGCCATCAGCTTTTGGGAGTTTATGAATGACGAGCGCATGGCGCGCAAAGCCGTTCGCGCCGAAGCCCGCGCCGAGCTCACCCCGCCGTTTGAGGGTTACGATTCCGCCCAGTTTGAAGCCGGCGACCACCTCATCGGCTGGCAAAACGACCGCCACGCCTACCGCTATTGCCATCACTTTGACGATCAGCAGATCACCGACCTGGTGCGCGGCGTCCGTACGTTCTACAAGAGCGGCGAGGTCCCCGTGCGCGAGCTTGAGCGCTTCCATGCCGACGGTCGCAGCGGAGAGCTCAACCGCTATGTGATTCTCAAGCGTCTGTAGGTACTGACGACTCGCCGTCGAGCCGCGCCGCAATTTTCGGGCAAACCATGCCCACCCCTTTTTTCAACCCATTGACGGAACGCGCAGCCATGCGTTCCATACTTATGACCAAGGAGCCTCATGGGAGCCGTCCACGTTCGCACGCCTAAGAACTTTGTGCTCGAGGAGCGCCTGGAGCGCTACGCCGATGCGATTGAGACGAACCCCGAGGCTTATGCCGGAGATTGGCGCGAGGCTTGCGCGCCAGCTGGCAGCAAGCCCTTCGAACAACTTCACCTGGATCTTGGCTGTGGCAAGGGAACCTATCTGGTCGAGCGCGCCCACCGCGAGCCCGACACCCTCTTTATCGGTATGGACCAGGAGCCCATCTGCATCGCCTATGCCGCACAGAAAATCTGCGAGCAGGAACTGACCAACGCACTCGTCCTGCCCCGAGGCGCCGCATCGCTGTCGCAGCTGTTTGCCGCAGGCGAGCTCGATGCCATCACCATCAACTTTCCCACGCCGCAGCCCAAGGCCAAGTACGCCAAAAAACGACTCGTCCATGTCGACCATCTAATGCTCTACCGCTCGCTCTTTGCAGCCGGCGCCACCGTCACGCTGCGAACCGACAGCAAACCATTGCGCGACTACGCCCTGGGGCAGTTTGCCGCGGCCGGCTACGACACGCTTTGGGTAAGTGACGACGTACGCCGCGACCATCCCGAGCATCCCGAGACCGAGTACGAGTGCCGCACGCGCGAGATGGGTGCCGCTATCTATGGCATTTGCGCCACACCCGGCGCGCAACCCAGCAATGAACAGCTCGCAGCAGGCCGAGCGCAGGAGCAAAGCCTTGCCTGCTACCTGCCCGATAACCTCGATGAGCTCACCTATGTACCCCTGGGCATGGAAGAAGCCGTCGAGAACTTTAGAAACCGTGCTCGCAAAGGCAAAAAACGCCTGCCGCAGGAGTCCTAGGGGCTTCTGATGGTCGCGGCGTCGGCAAACAAGTGAAAATAGGCGCCAGCGAACGACCCTCAAACCTAAGTGAGTAGACTTTTTTGCTATAGCCAAGCACAACCCGCATAACGAAAACTAAAACCGCAGATAGAGCCCTTGCGCAAAAGCCATGTGCTCGCGACATCGCAAAAAGTCTACTCACTTAGCCGGCAACTGCACCAAACGGCTGGGCAGAACGCCCATTTCCTGCATTTTCTCGCGCGCTGGCACCCCGCGCCGCCGCTACGCCATAATAGTTGGCGGACAATCGCGAGAGAAAGCAACCACATGGCACAGACCACGACAGACACCACCGCCAGCACCGTTTCCGGCGCCGGAGCCGCCAGCTCATTCTCGGGCGGCACGGGAACCGAAGCCGAGTTCGGTTCGCTCGGCGCGCTCTCCCCCACCTGGTGGGAGCCCGAGGATGGCAGTGAGCCCGAACCGTGGCTCACGCCCGATCAGGCCTTCGAACGTTTCTTTGAATGGACGAGCGATCGCGGTATTGAGCTGTGGGACCACCAGGAAGAGGCCCTCATGTATCTAGCCGCCGGTGACCATGTCATTTTGGGAACACCGACCGGATCGGGTAAATCGCTCGTCGCATTGGGCATGCTCTTTATGGGCATGGCGCAGGGCAAGCGCTGCTACTACACGGCTCCTATCAAGGCTCTGGTCAGTGAGAAGTTTTTCGACCTTGTGCAGGTGCTCGGCCGCGATAACGTCGGCATGATCACCGGCGATACGCATATCAATACCAAGGCGCCCGTCATCTGCTGCACGGCCGAAATCCTTGCCAACGATGCACTGCGCGAGGGCGAGGGCGCTGACGTGGGCTGCGTGGCCATGGACGAGTTCCACTACTTTGCCGACCCCGACCGCGGTTGGGCCTGGCAGGCGCCACTGCTCGCCCTGCCTCACACGCAATTCATGCTCATGAGCGCCACGCTCGGCGATGTCACCGCGATCGCCGCCTCGCTCGAGGAGCACACCGGCGCTGCTTGCGACCTGGTTGTCGACGCCCCGCGCCCTGTTCCGCTGAGCTACGACTATGTGACGACCTCCCTCGAGGGCACCGTCGAGCTCGCCATGCGCCGCGGAGAGGCCCCACTCTACATCGTGCACTTTAGTCAGGACGCCGCGCTTGCCACGGCACAGTCGCTTGCCAACTTTGGCATCGCTAGCAAGGAGCAGCGCGAGGCCATTAAGGAAGCTGCCAAAGGCACGAGTTTCTCCACCGCCTTCGGCAAGATTCTCAAGCGCCTGCTCGGCTGCGGCGTCGGCGTGCACCACGCCGGTATGCTGCCGCGCTATCGTCTGCTGGTCGAGCGCTTGGCGCAGCAGGGCCTGCTGCCTGTCATCTGCGGCACCGATACGCTCGGCGTCGGCATCAACGTGCCCATCCACACCGTGGTCCTCACCGCGCTCACCAAGTTCGATGGCTAC
>USHT01000176.1 GCA_900554455.1 uncultured Collinsella sp. | reverse complement strand
GGTGGATGCGAGCATTTTGAGTTTGGGCCTGGCGGGGTTTGCCACGATCGGCACCGGCTTGGTCGCCATCCTCATTCCGGGCGCCGAGGTCGTTGGCGGCGATATCATCGACACGGGGACCAAGATCATTAAAACACGCAACAAGTTTGCCAAAAGCGCGTCAAAGGGATTGCAAAAGATCGAGACCGCCTTGCCGTATCTGGTTGCCGCGCGCGCCATGCAGGCAGTATCGGCGCAGGATACCGACGGCGTGACCTATACCGGTACGGCGCTTGCCGTGCCCAGGACATCCGAGTCGGACTTCGCTGCGCTCAAAGGGTCAGAGATCTCGACCGATGCCATTAAAGATGCGTCGGAAGATCTGGAGCGCGCGGCCGAGGAGCTACAAAAAGCGTCGGAGGAGACGGCGAAGGCCAAAGAGCGCGCCTGGCTAGCGGATTGCGGTGGATCGGATAGAGGTTCGGTCGGCAGCTGTTCGTGTATGTGGGAGCGCGCAAAAAGCCTAACGGATCTCTCCGGTGTTCAAAATCCGCATTACTCATCGAGCGTTACGTGGGAGCCTCAAGTTGCCCTTGATCGCGCGAAGGACTACTACCATCGGCGTCTGGCAAACGAGAAGCCCCAAGGCTCGAGTGTCGAGATGAAGGCGGAGTCTGCGGCGCGTAAGGCGTTTTATACCTATGCGAGCGCGGAGGTCGATCGGGCATATATAACCGAGAACGGAGACAGGGTTTCCTCCTATATTCCGCTGCTGCCGCGCAACTCTGATGAGGTTCGGGCGACGGAACTCTATACCGATGCGGTGTGGCCGACGAGCGTGAACGATGACAAGGCGTATCTGCATTACGGGACGACCTGCCCTAACTATAAGAAAGGAACGCCGAGCGGATTTGCTTCGGTTGCCGATTACGATGGGCAGGATAAATGCAGCAAGTGCCATTTTGGCGTTTCGTCGCTTGGTGCTGTTGCGGCGCCTTCAACCTCTATCGAAAACGGCTTCGAGTATCACTTTGACAAGTTTAAAGACGCCCTGGAGGACTACGTCGACTGTCGCAACAAGGAGCTTGAGCTCGAGCGTCAGACCGAGGACGAAGCCGACCGTGCGGGCAATGCGTTCGATACCGCCATCAAAGAACTTTCCGGTGAGCGCCCGCGCATCGCTCCGCCCGGTCGCAACGGTGTGGTCGCCTTTGCGGTCTCGGGCGGTGTCACGAGTCCCGACGAGCTCAACTCTTCGTTTAACACGGCAGTTGAGCTTGGCGATCGTGGTGCAATTTCTGCTGCAGTGCTGGCGCCCGACGATGCGACCGCGCGGAACAACGTGCTCGCGCGTTTCTTCTCGACGCTGGAGGAGCGTTCGGGCGGCGTTGCCGGCGTGCTCGACGGCGTTATGGATGTTTGGGGCCGCCTGCTTGTGGGGTACGGAGACATCCAGGGTGCGGCTGACGAGCTTATGGGAGAGCTGATCGGTGGCTTGGGAGGGGGTAGCGGCGCGTTGGGCTCCATCGCGTCCTGGCTCGGTGACACCGTTTCGTCCTCCGTGGCGGCGCTGGGACTCGAACCGTGCGATTTGCGTCTGAGAAAACCGGTGCTGACCGATACCGCCAATGTCATCAAAAGTCCGGGGTCCGATATCGCAGGCATCTCCAAAACTCAAGATACCCTGCGAAAAATCCCCTTGGGTGTGACTGACCCCAAGGCACTTTGCGAGGCCTTGGAATATCACGTCGAGCGCACCATCAGCAGCGCGGTGTTCACGCTTGCGGAGATCCCGCTGCCCGGTGGCCGCTCCATCCCGCTCACTGTCGATGTTGCCACGCTGGTGGGAGCTTTTGGCGGTGGGTCGTAATGGGCATTCGCGCGGGCTTGCGCGAGGAGCGTGCCCAGGCGACGGTCGAGATGGCCGTGGTCACGCCTGTCCTGCTCGTGCTGGCTCTCGTCGCGTACAACGTCATGATCTTTGCAGGCGCGGTCGCGCGCTTCGACCGCGTGGTGCCCGACATCGTGCTTGCGCACGCTGTGGCGCCGGGCGGGGAGGGTGACGAGAGCTCCATTGACGCTTCCGCGACCGTTCAAGCTCAGATTCAGGATGCCATGGAGGGATATGACCTACAGGTCGAGGTCTCGAGCGAGCAAGGCACGGCGTCATCGGATGGTAGTCTGCTCTCTCTTTCTGGCACGTTTAGGACCTATACCTGCACCATGCACTACGAGCCGTGGCCGAGTTTGCTGAGCATCGCCGGCGTTTCCCTGGGGGCGCCGGCCGTGCTCACGCATGAACGTGCGGTGACGGTCGATCCATGGCGTCCGGGGGTGGTCATGTGACCGCGGTCTCGTCCTATATCGCCTACGCGCGGGCGCTCAACAGGTTGGGTTGGACGCCGGCCGAGTTTGTGGTGGCGGAGTCGTTTACCGTGCGTCTGCGCGGCATGCTGGGACGGCGGCCAATTGCCGCCAGCGGACTGCCGCTTGTCATGGCGTTTCCGCGCTGTTCCTCGGTTCACACCTGCTTTATGGCCTATCCCATCGACATTGCCTTTATCGATCGCAGCGGCAATGTCCTCGCATGCTACGAAAACGTACGCCCTTGGCGTATGTGTTCCTGTCCCGGTGCCTGGGCGGTATTGGAACGCCCTTCAATCCTCGCTACATCTCCCGCCCTCCAACAAGTGCCGGCGTAAGAGATTGACGACGGCGGACTTTCGTCATACGAAATTGGGTAAGATGGAGGAGAAGATGCATGGATGTTGAGATCCATCCGAACGCCAAAAAACACTTGACGGAAAAGCAGGTGCTTGGTGCCTGGTTCGCGGTTACCGAGTGCATTCGCCGCGAGTCGGAGGACGAGCCGCCGAGATGGCTTGCCATTGGATGGCTTCCAGATGGTCGAAGTGTGGAACTTGTTGCGGTCGAACTAATTCGTGGATGGCTCATTATTCATGCCCTGTCTCCGGTTCAGAAGAAATTCTGGCAAGAGATCGAGCGAGCTCGGCAGAGGGGTCGATGATGGGCAAGACGTATACGGCCGCTAATGGTCAGGTTGTAACGGATGAAATGATTGACGCGTGGTGCGAGTCGTACGAGCGCGGAGAGTTACCGGATGGCGAACACACCGTTGGTGGGATCGTGCATGGACGGCCCCCGCTC
Source organism: uncultured Collinsella sp. (assembly GCA_900554455.1). Lineage (GTDB taxonomy): Bacteria > Actinomycetota > Coriobacteriia > Coriobacteriales > Coriobacteriaceae > Collinsella. The sequence continues at coordinate 408 of USHT01000176.1, read as the reverse complement.
TCAGGTGAGGGGACGGCAACGCTGTCGGTCAAGATTCCTCTGGGAATGAAGGAGGCCATTCGTCGACGGGCGGCTGCCGAGGGGATGACGCCAAGTGAGTTTGCCCGTGCGGCTCTGAGTGAAAAACTTCTTGCTGCCGGCTGATGCCTCTGACGTGCCGATTTATAGAACCGAGGCTGTGCTCAAAAACTTTTTTAAAATTCTCGGTTGACCGGAACGCATCCTTGGTTATACTAATCAAGCCTTGAAACAAGGCACACCTCAAATGGCTGGGTAGCTCAGTTGGTAGAGCAGAGGACTGAAAATCCTCGTGTCAGGGGTTCGATTCCCTTCCCCGCCACCTTGAACTGAATAGGACCTCTGCAAAGGGGTCCTTTTCTAATATGAGAAAGCCATTGTCAATAGGCA
>USHT01000175.1 GCA_900554455.1 uncultured Collinsella sp. | reverse complement strand
CGTCAGGCCAAAAAGTGCGCCTTCCTCCTTGTCATCGTCCACCACGGCGGCAATCCACTCACCCGCGTCAATCGCGCGAGCGATCTCGGCGGCAGCGGCGGCAAGCGCCTCGGCATCGCCGGCGGCGGCACGCGAAACGGCAGGCAGCTCAAACGTGCTGACAGCGCCCGCAGCCCCACCCTCGCCGCCAATCAGCGAGAGGAAACGGTTCTGCATGGCCGTGATGCCGAGCGTGCCCAGCGCCGCGGACACCTCGTCGGCAGAAAACGCTGGGAAGGACGTTGCGTCAAAGTCGAGCTCGACAGGCGCGTCGGTACGAATGGTTGCGATCTTGCGGCTCAGCAGCGCGTCGTCGATATGCGCGCGCAGGTTCTCGCCCATCTTGCCCTTGACCTCGTCGGCATGTGCGATGACCTCGTCCAAGCTGCCGTACTGCGCGATGAGCGCGCTCGCCTTTTTGGGGCCGATGCCCGGCACGCCGGGAATGTTGTCGGAAGTATCGCCCTTCAGGCCGTAAAAATCGGGCACGAGCGCCGGTGTAATGCCGTGATACAGGTCGTCCACGCTCTCGGGCGTCATAATCGCCACGTCGGACAGGCCTTTGCGGGTCGAGACCACGTTGACGTGCTCGGTCACGAGCTGATACATGTCGCGGTCGCCGGTCACCAGCAGCATGTCGCAGCCGGCTTCCTCGCCCAGGCGCGCCATGGTGCCCAGGATATCGTCGCCTTCCCAGCCCTCGGACTGCAAAATCGGCACGTTGAGCGCAGCGAGCAGCTCCTTGATCATCGGAAACTGCGCGTGCAGATCGGGGTCCATGGGCGGGCGCTGCGCCTTATACTGCGGCAGCATCTCCATGCGCACGCGCGGCTTGCCCTTATCAAACGCCACGACCACACCGTCGGGGTTAAAGGCGTCGATCATCTTGAGAAACATGTTTAAAAAGCCAAAGATCGCGTTGGTGGGGCGACCGTCCGGCGCGTTCATGGTGGGCGGCACGGCGTGGAAGGCGCGGTGCATGAGCGAGTTGCCGTCGATAACGGCAAAGGTGCGGTGCTTGTCAGACATATTGAATACCTCGCTTTGGGCTGGGCACGATTTGTTCCCACCAGTTTACACGCTCCCCGCCTCGCGGCCACCGCACATCAAGCTCCCCCGCCACCGCGCGCCCGCGCGTGATACGATAGCTCGCGGTACATTAACCAGCACGATCGATCCGAAAGGAGCCTGCGTCATGGAGCGTCCCTGCGCATGGAAAAAGTACACGCCACAGCAAATCGAGGAGCTCGAGGAGCTTTGCCGCGGCTATAAGATGTTTTTGAGTGAGAACAAGACCGAGCGCCTGTGTGTCAAGGCCGGCATCAAGATGGCCGAGGAGGCGGGCTACGTCGACCTGGAGACCGCGATCGCCGAGGGCCGCGAGCTCAAGGCAGGCGACAAGGTGTACGCCGCCAACCACGGCAAGGACCTTATGCTCGTCAACCTTGGCACCGCCCCGCTCGAGCAGGGCTTTAACATCCTGGGCGCCCACGTGGACTCGCCGCGCCTGGACCTCAAGCAGAATCCCGCCTTCGAGGCCGGCGACATGGCCTACCTCGACACGCACTACTACGGCGGCGTCAAGAGCTACCACTGGGTGGCCTCCCCGCTCGCGCTTGTGGGCGTCATCTGCAAAAAGGACGGCACCACCGTCGACATCAACATCGGCGACAAGGCAGACGACCCGGTCTTTACCATCTCCGACCTGCTGATCCACCTCTCGAGCGAGCAGATGTCCAAGCCGGCCAAGGACGCCGTCGACGCCGAGATCCTCGACGTGATCGTGGGCGGCCGCCCCGTCAAGTTTGACGAGGACGACAAGGACGCCCCCAAGGAGCCCGTCAAGCAGATGTTCCTGGATATCCTCAAGGAACAGTACGACGTCGAGGAGGAGGACTTCCTCTCCGCCGAGATCGAGGTCGTGCCCGCCGGCCCCGCCCGCGACATGGGCCTCGACCGCTCCATGATTTTGGGCTATGGCCACGACGACCGCGTCTGCGCCTACCCCTCCATGCTCGCCCAGATCAACGTGGCAGACGTCGAGCGCACGAGCATCACGCTCATCGTCGACAAGGAGGAGATCGGCTCCGTGGGCGCCACCGGCATGACGAGCCGCTTCTTCGAGAACACCGTCGCCGAGATCATGACGCTCGCCGGCGAGAGCAGCCCGCTGGCCCTGCGCCGCGCACTCGCCCGCAGCCGCATGCTCTCCTCTGACGTGTCCGCCGGCTTTGACCCGGGCTATGCCGGTAAGTTCGAGACTAAGAATGCAGCTTTTATGGGTCGCGGCCTGTGCTTTAACAAGTACACGGGCAGCCGCGGCAAGGGCGGCTCCAACGATGCCGACGCCGAGTATGTGGCCCTCGTCCGCGACATCATGGACGAGGCCGGCGTGGACTTCCAGACCTGCGAGCTCGGCCGCGTCAACGCGGGCGGCGGCGGCACCATCGCCTACATCATGGCCGAGTATGGCATGAACGTCATCGACTCCGGCGTTGCCGTCCTGTCCATGCACGCCCTGTGGGAGGTCGCCAACAAGGCCGATATCTACGAGGCCTATCGCGGCTACAAGGCCTTCATCGAGCGCGCCTAACCAGCCCTTCATCAGTTGCGGTGAAATACGGACTAAACTGGCCCATAAACAGCCCAAGCAGACTGTATTCCACCGCAACTTCCTTTTTGGCAGAGGAGAGTCCATGCTGCAGATCATCATTTCGCCCGCCAAGCAGATGCGCGCGGCCCAAGATGCTTTTGAAGTCCTGGGCATTCCACCTTTTGCGCACGAGACGGCTCGCCTCCACTGCGCACTGCTAGATATCGAACGAAATGAAGGCAGCGGCGGCCTGCAAGCGCTATGGAACGTGAGTGACAAACTGCTGGGGCCTTGCCTCAACACCCTGCATGAGTTCGGGCCCATCCTGAAAAACGGCGATCTCGACAATCCCGAACTCGCCCGTCACCTCTCCCCTGCCGTCATGTCCTATCACGGCATTCAATACCAGAGCATGGCGCCCGAGGTGATGGATTCCGCGCAGCTCGCATGGCTACAAGACCATCTATGGATCCTCTCCGGCCTCTACGGGTGCGTTCGTCCCTTTCATGCCGTCGAACCGTATCGGCTGGAGATGGGCGCGAAGCTCGCCGTTGACGATGCCCGAGACCTCTACGCGTTTTGGAGCGACAAGCTCGCGCGGGCTATCGCCCCGGCGGACTCAAACACCACGATCGTCAACCTCGCCAGCGTAGAGTATGCCAAAGCCGTTCTGCCCCACCTCGCGGGCGACGCTACGGCCGTCACATGCCTCTTTGGCGAGGGTATCCGCAACGGGAAGCCCATCCAACGGTCGACCGCCAGCAAAAAGGCGCGCGGCTCCATGGTGCGGTGGATGGCAGAAAACAAGCTCGAGGATGTAAGCGGGCTCACCGCGTTCGACGTTGGTTATCGTCACTTTCCCGAGCTTTCAAATAAAAACACTTTGGTCTTCCTGAACGAACAGGCCTTGTAGGACCACCGCTACTTTGAATGTGCTACCTAGG
>USHT01000174.1 GCA_900554455.1 uncultured Collinsella sp. | reverse complement strand
CTCGCCCAGCTCCACGATGTCGGACGGATCGGCATCCTTGCGGATGGACAGCTCGCGGACCGGGATAACGCCCTCGGACTTGAATCCGATGTCAACGAGCACCTCGTCATGCTCGATCTTAACGACAGTGCCGTTAACGAGATCGCCCTCATCAAAGTCGGTAATCGTACCGTCGATGAGGTTGTTCATCTCCTCCTCGTTGACATCGTCAAGAGAGAAAATGGACGAGTTCTGAATCTCACTCAAAGGTGGACCCCTTTCGAACTACGGGGCCCCGATTGCTAGGACCTACAGATGGGTGCGACAAGCACACAACGTTTAGGAACACTCGGGAGCCGACAGATACTGATGTGACGCTTATGCAATCACGTCCGTATAGATTACGGGGAAATCGCTTCGATTTCAAGCGTGAACTGCGATTTTTTACTCGTATGGAGACTTTTTCGCAATCTTGTGAACGACTGTCTCCACAAGTTGACGATGAGCAGCTAGGCACACTGCTTTGGGGTAAAGTATCCCAGACATACGATTCTGGAACGATTTTTCGAGAAAGGTGCCCGCGTGCTCAAAGCAGTCGTTTTCGATATGGACGAGACGCTTCTTAGCATCAACCTCAACGCGTTCATCCTTCGCTATTTTAAGGATGTCTCGTCGATGCTCGCGGATATCGGACGTCGCAGCCGCGGGGGCACGATGGCGCGCCTCGGCACCATCCTGGTCGACCTCAACGCCAATCGCCGCAGCAGCACGGACAATCGCACCAATCTTGAGTTCTACCAGGAAGAGGTTGAGCGCCGGTGTGGCATCTGCCTCTCCGACCCCCTCATCTACGAGGCGTTTACCTACTACGATCACGAAGTTCTGCCGTACAAGAACGATGACATGATCAACGCAAAAGCCATGCCGGGTGCGCACGCCGCGCTTCAAGCCGTACAGGACGCGGGGCTGCGCTGCGCGCTCTTCACCAACCCCAGCTTTCCCCAAGGGGCCATCGAGTGCCGCATGGGCTGGGGCGAGCTGACAGACGCGCCCTTCGAGCTCGTAACGCACATGGGCAACGCCACGCGCTGCAAGCCCGATGTCACATATTATCTAGAGCAGCTGCAGGTCATGGGGCTCGAGCCGCACGAGGTCCTTATGGTGGGCAACGATCCCAAGCGCGATTTCCCCAGCCCCGCCTGCGGCATTCAAACCGCCTATGTGGGCCAAGGAAAGCCCGGCCGAGCCACCTGGCGTGGAACCATGGAAGACTTCGCCCGCGACTTTAACGCCGTAGTAGAAGCCTTCTACGAGCACCAAATAGCCGACGAACTAAGCTAGTCCCCAAATCAGGAATGTGGCGCACGTTTGCCCCACGCTTCGTTACGTGGGCAACGGCTTGAGGGCAAGATGCGATGCCCCAGTGTCCTAGGCCGTGATCATTTTGACGCGTTCGCCGATTTTGGAGTCGCGCCTGTCGGAAATAACAGTAAAGCCCTCCAGGTCGCACACCTTTACATTTGAAAACACGTGGAACTTGGAGCTATCGGCGAGTACGTAACTCGCCTGGGAATTCTGCATCACGATACGTTTTTTGATAGCCTCGGGATAACCTGGCGTCATGATACCGCGGTCCTCGTCCACCGCGTTGACACCTATAAACGCCCGGTCAAAGTACAGCTCGCGCAGCGCGCTCTCAACCATAGGACCGGTGAGCGAGCAGGTAACGGGGTTGAAGTCGCCGCCAATTACCACCACCTTAGCAGCAAGCTCGCCCGTAAACCGACATGCATAGCCGTTGGTGGTGTAGATAGTCACCGGCTTGTCGACGAGCAGGCTCAGGAGCGCCGTCGCGGTGGTACCGGAGTCGACAGCGAGATGAGACCGTCACGCCCGAAGACCCCGCTTTCGCCGCCGAGGAGCGCGCGGCGCACGTGGCCCATGAGGAGCGGCTCGAGCATATCGAGGGGCTCCTTCCCAAGAAGGGAAACGGCCCTGCGGGACGACACGGCGAAAACCATCGTTGATTCCGGCAAGAGACGCCGTTTCTCTGGTAGCTTCATTTTCAACCAAGACCGACAATGCCGGCCAGGCACTCAACCCAAAAGGAGACAGCATGCCCAACGAGCTCAGCTACGAGGTCAGCCTCGAACGCAGCAATCAAATCCGCGCCGACCTGCCGCAGCACCCCGAGAAGTACACCATGCTCACCGGCGATCGCCCCACCGGCCGCCTGCACTTGGGCCACTACTTTGGCACCCTCAAAAGCCGCGTCGAGCTGCAGGAGCTGGGCGTCCACACCAACGTGCTCATCGCCGACTACCAGGTCATTACCGACCGCGACAGCACGGACAACATCCAGGACAACGTCTACAACATGGTCATCGACTACCTGGCATGCGGCCTGGACCCCGACAAGACCATGATTTACACGCACTCCGCGGTTCCCGCTTGCAACCAGCTCATGCTGCCGTTCCTCTCCCTCGTCTCCGAGGCCCTGCTCCAGCGCAACCCCACGGTGAAGGCCGAGATGGAGGCTTCCGGCCACGAGCTCACCGGCCTGCTCCTCACCTATCCCGTGCACCAGGCCTGCGACATCCTGTTTACCAAGGGCAACGTGGTCCCCGTGGGCCGCGACCAGCTGCCCCACATCGAGCTCACCCGTACCATCGCCCGCAAGTTCAACAACCGCTACGGCAACGTCTTCCCCGAGGTCGACGCTTTGCTGTCCGATACTCCGCTGCTCCCCGGCCTCGACGGCCGCAAGATGAGCAAGTCTTACGGCAACGCCATCAACATCTCGATGACGGCCGAGGAGACCGCTAAGCGCATCAAGAAGAGCCAGACCGACGGTGAGCGCATGATCACGTTCGATCCCGAGAACCGCCCCGGCGTATCCGGTCTGCTTTCGACGGCCGCCATCTGCACCGGTCGTTCCGAGGTCGAGATTGCCGAGGAGATCGGCATGGGCGGCTCCGGCCAGCTCAAGAAGTACGTGACCGAGGCCGTCAACGAGTACTTCGCGCCGATCCGCGAGCGTCGTCAGCGCTATGAGAACGATCTGGACTATGTGAAGGACGTCCTGCACGAGGGCAACCGTCGTGCCAACGAGATCGCCGAGCAGACCCTGGCCGAGGTTCAGGACGCCATGGGCATGGTGTACTAGATCGATCTGCTGGCTAGAACTTTCGATTGCTATAGGGCGGGCGCTACGGCGTCCGCCTTTTTTAGTGCCCGACCGGTTCGGCTCTGCCCATTGCACTCCCCCGACAAACAGGAACAGGCCCGCTGGCAGTTAGTTGCCAGCGGGCCTGTTCCCGAAGTACACCGTTGAATCGCACAGAGGGGAGGAATGCGAATCAAACTCAACAGGGCAGGCTTTTTCATCGCCTATTGCCTGCTCCGTTGCTGAAAACAATATAGTTCACCGTGGTTTACTTTGTAGCGTCAAACCGCGCCGTCATACGTTCTCCATAAGTTAGCCCAGGTAAACCTGAGGTTCCACCACAAAGGGGACAGGCACCTTTGTGGTGGTTTTGGCACGAGCGAGCTGCTAGAGCCCGGCCGGCCAACGGCTGACAGCAAGGTCAACGTGCATG
>USHT01000173.1 GCA_900554455.1 uncultured Collinsella sp. | reverse complement strand
GCATCAACGGATCCCCCCGTACCGCGGAGAATCGAACTCTGCTCCAAAACCTGCGCGCTCGCCATCCCAAAACTGGGTAGAAGAAAGCCAAAACGCAATCGCAGGAGGTCAACATGACTGCAGAAGATAAGGCAAAGAACGCCGGCAAGGTCGCGCTCGTCCTGGAGGGCGGTAGCTTTCGCGGGCAATTTACCGCAGGCGTGCTCGACGTTCTCATGGAGGCTGGCGTCGAGATTCCGGCTGTCTACGGTGTATCGGCCGGCGCCCTCAACGGCGTGAACTACAAGTCGCACCAGATCGGCCGTGCCAACCGCATCAACCTGGCTTTCTGTAACGACAACCGCTTCATGGGCGCCGCGTCGTTTGCGGCCACGGGCTCTATCGTCGGCTACGATTTTATCTTCAACGATGTCCAGGACCGCCTGGATCCCTTTGACAGCGAGACGTTCGACGCGAGCCCCATCGAGATGTTCGCCGTCGCGACGGACATGCTCTTTGGAACCGCCACGTATCTCCCGGTCAAAAGCGCCGTGCTCGACCTCGACGCTGTGCGCGCATCGACCTCGTTGCCGCTGGTGACACCGCCGGTCGAGATAGACGGGCACAAATACGTCGACGGCGGCGTGGCCGATTCGGTTCCTATCGAGCATGTGCTGGAGGAGGCGGGCTTCGACCGTGCGGTCGTCATCGTCACGCAGGACCGTTCGTATGAGAAAAAGCCCTACGAGTTTTTGCCGGCCGCGCGTGCGCGTTATGCCGACTACCCCTATCTGCTCGAGGCTATCGAGACACGCCACGACCGTTACAACATCCAGCGCATGCACCTGTGGAAGTATGAGCGCGAGGGCCGTGCGCTGGTCGTCGCTCCGCAAAAGCCGGTCGAGGTCGGCCATGTCGAACACGATCCGGCAAAGCTGCTCGACCTGTATATTCAGGGTCGCCAGGAGGCAAAGCGCCTACTGAGCGATATCGAGGCATTTGTCGAGCGCTAGCGTCGCGACGTCATGACCCATGGATGACATGTGCAGAAACTCTGGTCGGAGCCAAAATACCTGTTGACTCGGGCGGCGAGCGGGGTAATATGGACGGGTTACTTGCAGAGCCCCGTGAATCTCTGTAACAACACGTACTGTACATGGAGGAGTCTAAGTGATTTCGAAATCGACTCACTACGCCAAGCAGGGCGAGGTCCAGCGCAACTGGGTTCTCGTCGACGCCGATGGTGCTGTCCTGGGCCGTCTTGCCACCCAGATCGCAATGATCCTGCGCGGTAAGAACAAGCCCCAGTTCACGCCCAACAGCGACTGCGGCGACTTCGTTGTCGTCATCAACGCCGATAAGGTCCAGCTTACCGGTAACAAGGCCGACACGAAGACCTATTATCGCCACAGCGGCTACAACGGCGGCCTCAAGGCTGAGAGCTTCCGCCAGGCTATGGAGAAGCACCCGGAGAAGGTCATCGAGCGCGCCGTTCGCGGTATGCTGCCCAAGACCACCCTCGGCCGTGCCCAGATGACCAAGCTTAAGGTCTACGCTGGTGCCGAGCATCCGCACGCTGCCCAGAACCCCACGAAGATTGAGCTGGAGGCTTAAAGATGGCTGAGAACACCGTTGTCTACCAGGGTACCGGCCGTCGTAAGAACGCCGTCGCCCGCGTCCGTCTCGTCCCCGGCACCGGCAAGGTGACCATCAACAAGCGTGACGCCGAGCAGTATTTCGGCCGTCATCAGCTCGTTGAGAACGCCCTTGCTCCCTTCAAGGTGACCGACACCGCCGGTCAGTTCGACGTTATCGCTCTGTGCGATGGCGGCGGCATCTCCGGTCAGTCCGGCGCTCTGCGCCTGGGCATCGCTCGCGCTCTTCTGAACGCTGGCGACTACCGTGCTGACCTCAAGAAGGCCGGTTTCCTTACGCGCGATGCTCGCGTGGTCGAGCGCAAGAAGTACGGCCTCAAGAAGGCCCGCCGCGCTCCCCAGTTCTCCAAGCGCTAAGGTTTTATCTCCTTACGAGATACAATGTACAAGCGGGGCCTGCCGATTGCTCGGCGGGTCCCGCTTTTCTTTTTCGACTAGGGTGGGCGGTTGCATATCGCCTGCTAGGGAAGGAGCGATCCTATGCCCCAGAACATTTTCGGTACCGACGGCGTCCGTGGCGTCGCCAATGCCGACCTCTCGTGCGACCTCGCGTTTCGCCTGGGCCGCGCGGCGACCAAGTTCCTTGGCCCGGACATCTGCATCGGCCGTGACACGCGCCTTTCGGGCACCATGCTCGAGAGCGCTCTGACCGCCGGCATTATGGCCGAGGGCGGTCGCCCGCATTGCTGCGGCGTTATCCCTACGCCGGCCGTGGCACTGCTCACCGTTCAAAACGAGCTCGACGGCGGCATTGTCATTTCTGCTTCGCACAATCCGCCGGAGTTCAACGGCATCAAGTTCTTTAGTCGTAAGGGCATGAAGCTTCCCGACGCGGTTGAGGAAGAGATCAGCGCCTGGGTCATGTCCGAGGAGGCCATGGCTGCCGACACGCTGCCGACCGGCGCCGGTGTGGGTCACATCATCAAGATGAAGGATGCCCGCAAGGCCTATGTCGATCATGCCATCAGCACGCTCGACGGCCTTAAGCTCGACGGCCTGGTTGTTGCCGTCGACTGCGGTCACGGTGCTTCCTGCCAGACCACGCCCGCCGCGCTGCAGCGCCTGGGCGCCACGGTCCATGCCATCAACACCGATTACTGCGGCACTGACATTAACGTTGAGTGTGGCTCCACGCACCTTGAGCCCCTGCGCGAGCTCGTGCTGCGCACCCATGCTGACATCGGCCTGGCCCACGACGGCGACGCCGACCGCGTACTGTTCGTGGACAGTGAGGGCAATGAGATCGACGGTGACTACATCCTGGCTATCTGCGGTTCTGACCTCGCCGCTCGCGGCAAGCTCGCTAACTCCGAGATCGTCTCGACCGTCATGTGCAACCTTGGCTTCTCCATCGCTATGAAGGAGCAGGGCTTCGAGATGGTCCAGACCGCCGTGGGCGACCGCTACGTTCTGGAGCGCATGCTCGCGGACGGCGCCGTCATCGGCGGCGAACAGTCCGGCCACATCATCTTCCTGGAGCACAACACCACCGGTGACGGTCTGGTGACGGCTCTGCAGCTGCTGGCCGTGCTCAAGCGCACCGGTCGTACCCTCACCGATCTTGCCGGCATCATGAAGAAGTACCCGCAGGTACTCGTCAACGTGCATTCCGACAACAAGGCCGGCCTGGACGATTGCCAGCCCATCTGGGATGCCGTCGCTGCTGCCGAGAAGGAGCTTGACGGCCGCGGCCGCATTCTGGTGCGCCCGAGCGGCACCGAGCCGCTGGTCCGCGTCATGGTCGAGGCTCCCGAGCACGAGACCTGCGAAAAGTACGTCCAGCAGGTCGTGGACGTCATCAAGGCCAAGGGCTACGCGATTTAATTTGTTGTAAAATTTTACACCGCGCTGTGGAGAACCCGCAGCGCGGTGTTTTGATTTCACTCCCGGCAAAAAACGCCCGCACGTCACAAAAACATGACGTGCGGGCGTTTATTATGCCTTTACTTTAAGAGCAATCACTCA
>USHT01000172.1 GCA_900554455.1 uncultured Collinsella sp. | reverse complement strand
ACGCCGCCCAGGTACTGGTACAGCGACAGGCCCGCCGACTCGGCAGCGGCGCGAGCAACGGCCAGCGACACGCCCAGGATGGCGTTGGCACCGAGCTTGGTCTTGTTGGGGGTACCGTCCGCGGCAATCAGCGCGGCATCGACGGCGCGCTGGTCGAAGGCGTCGAGGCCCACGACGGCGTTAGCGCACTCGTTGTTGACATGCTCGACGGCCTGCGAAACGCCCTTGCCCAGGTAGCGGCCCTTGTCGCCATCGCGCAGCTCGCAGGCCTCAAAGGCGCCGGTCGAAGCACCCGAAGGCACCATTGCGCGGCCAAAGCTGCCATCCTCGAGCACGACCCCGACCTCGACGGTGGGATTGCCGCGGCTGTCGAGCACCTCGCGACCGTAGACGTCCAAAATATCGCTCATGTTGTCTCCCTCTCACTTGGAAACGGGTTGAATGCTTGGCGACACGGCTTGCATGCTGCAGCGGCGCGCAGGTTCATAAGTTAGCCTTGTCGCACTTTTTGCATTATGCCCTAAGTTAGCCAAGGGATACACTTGATTTTCGAAAAATTTAGCGGGAACGATGAGGCGTGTCAGCCCGTCGTTCCCGCAGTCTTACTCCCCTGCCTTTGCTGCGTCCCACAGGTCGTTGAGCCCATGGGTCGAAAGCTCGGCAAGATCAACGTGGGCATCGGCCGCCATCTGTTCCATCGCAGCCCAGCGACGGCGAAACTTGGCCGTGCTCGCGCGCAGGGCGCTCTCGGCGTCGATACCCTCCTTGCGCGCGACGTTGACCAGGGCAAAGAGCAGATCGCCAAACTCCATTTCGCGCTCGGGCGAGCCAGGGGCCTCGGCCTCAAACTCGGCACGCTCCTCGGCAACCTCGTCCCACACGTCCTGGACCGTCTCCCACTCAAAGCCCACGGCAGCCGCCTTGCGTGACACCTTCTGCGCCTGCATCAACGCCGGCAGATGCGTGGGCACGCCATCGAGCAGACCCTCGGGCGCGGCCTCGCCCGCCGCCACGGCCTTGTCCTTGGCGGCTTTCTCGGCAAGCTTGACCTCGTCCCAAATCTTGAGCACCTCGTCGGAGCTCTCGGCATCCGCATCGCCAAACACGTGCGGGTGGCGGCGAATGAGCTTGGCGTCGATATCGCGCGCCACGTCGGCCAGCGTAAACTCGCCGGCGTCGGCAGCAATCTGCGCATGCAGCACGACCTGCATGAGCACGTCACCCAGTTCCTCGCGCAGGTGAACCGCGTCGTCCGCCTCGATGCAGTCGAGCGCCTCGTAGGCCTCCTCGATCATGTTCTTGCCGATGCTCTGATGCGTCTGCTCGCGGTCCCACGGGCAGCCGTCGGGCTGACGCAGACGCCAGATGGTCTGCACCAGATGCTGCAGCTCGGCCGACGCGTCTATCAGCGTGGACAGATCGCGCGAGCCCTCGGCATTTTGCTGAGCCATATGCTGCGCCATGGTTAGTCCTCCTCCAGGATCACGTGGCGGAACGCTCCGCCCTCGTAGATGCCGTAGCTGTGCGTGCCGTCCTTGGGGATGCTCACGCTGCCGGGGTTGAAGAGCCACAGGCCCGGGTGCGCGGCGCTTTCCTCGTTGACCTTGATGTGCGTGTGGCCGTAGACGAGCGCGGAGCCCTCGGGCAACGCGGGCGCGTGGTCGACGCTGTTGTGCATGCCGGCGCCAAAGACATGGCCGTGCGTCAGGAACAGCTCGCGGCCGGTCTCGTCGAACAGCGTGGCGTAGTCGGCCGTGACGGGAAAGTCAAGCACCATCTGGTCGACCTCGGCATCGCAGTTGCCGCGTACCGCGATGATGCGGTCGGCCAGGGCGTTGAGCAGCGGGATTACGCGCTTGGGGGCGTAATCGCGCGGCAGGTCGTTGCGCGGACCGTGGTAGAGCAGGTCGCCCAGCAGGACGACGCGGTCGGGCTGCTCGGACTCGATGGCGGTGACCAGGCGCTCAGTCCAATGTGCCGAGCCGTGGATGTCGGAAGCGATGAGGTATTTCATGGGGGATCCTTTCGGGATGGGGTTAATGCGGCTGGGCACGGGATGTTGCCGGACGCGCTATTCAAATCGCAGTGCCGCGCTCTGGGCCGCCCGCATCACGCGCTGGAGCGGCACATTATGCTCGCGAGCGAGACGGGCGCAGTCCTCGTACTCGGGCGCTGCACGCTCGCTGCCGTCGGGCAGGGTGGCCACTTTAACGGACACCTCGCCCCATGGCGTCGTTACGCGCTCAAAGCGGCGTGACAGGCAAACGCGCTCCATGACCTGGCGACGAATGCCGTTGGTCGTGGTTTCCAAAAAGATAATCGTCTGCAGGCGCTCGATATCCTCGTGAGCACAGATTACCTGTAGCTGCCAGCTGGGGCGGCCTTTCTTGCAATAGAGGGGCAGCCAATGCACCTCGCGCGCACCCGCCCCGCGCAGACGGTCGGCGGCGTAGGCGAGCACCTCGGGCGACGCATCGTCGATGTCGCATTCCAGCTTGACGATGGTCTCGGGCGCATCGGTCTCGCGAGACAGCGGAGATGTGCTATCGCATTGCATACGGTCCGGATCCTTTCCGCGCGGGCTCGTTTTGTCCACCCAAACGCTAGCACATCGCAGGCGGCGCAGGGGCGGCGTCATGGGATAGGTGCGACTTTTGCTGGGCGCAAGTGCTGGCGCGCTCCAACGCCGGCCCGCTCCATTCAAACGTGTACGTCAGCCTCCAAACATGTCATTTTTTGCAGCTTTTGGAGGCTGATGCACATGTTTTGAGAGCGCAAGCGAGGCCGCACCGCGCGCCGCGCAGCCTTTCCAATCGATTTCGACCCCCGGCGTGCCCGGCGTGTTGAGAGCTGCGCCATTACAATGGAGCGGATTCGCTTGACGCAAAGGAGCCGCCATGTCTGCTTGCCCGCTGATCGATTGCCATACCCACACCTCGTTTTCGGACGGGCATGCCTCGTTTGAGGACAACGTCCGTGCCGCTGCTGCGGCCGGCTGCCGCGTCATGGTCTCGACCGACCATCTCACCCTGCCCGCCAGCATGGACGCCAACTGCGAAGTGCAGGTTACTGAGGGCGACCTGCCGGCGCATCGTCTGGCTTTTGAGGACGCCCGCAAGCTCGCCGCGCAGATCACGCCGGAGCTCGAGCTTATCTATGGCTTTGAATGCGACTGGTACGAAGGTTGCGAGCCTTTGGTTGAGCGCTGGTCCGCGGGTGCCATAGTGCGCTTGGGCAGCGTGCATTGGATTGGCAACCCGGGCGATATCATGGCCGGTGCCGCGGGTACGGCGGGAACGGAAAACGTCGCTCGCCCCGATACGCCCGATTCCCTTTGCGGTTGGATCGACGACGACACCGACCTGCACGTTTGGGAAAACCTGGGCGTGCGCGGCGTGTGGGAGCGCTATGTCGACGACTGGTGCCGCGCCTGCGAAAGCTCGCTCAGCTTTGATGTGATGGCTCACCCCGACCTGGTCATGCGCTTTTCGAAGGAAGGCTTTACGCCCGACTTTGACCCCGCACCGTTTTGGCAGCAGATGGCCGAATGCGCCCACGATACGGGCCGCCGCATTGAGGTCTCGACCGCCGCACCGCGCAAGGGC
>USHT01000171.1 GCA_900554455.1 uncultured Collinsella sp. | reverse complement strand
TAGATGATCTCACGCTGCTCGTTGTTGACCTGGTCATAGTCGAGCAGGTTTTTACGGATTCCGTAGTTGTTGCCCTCGATCTTCTTCTGCGCTTTTTCGATGGCGGAAGAAAGCATCTTGTGCTCGATCTGCTCATTTTCCGGTACGCCGAGGGATTTGAAAATGCCCATCAGTTTTTCGGAACCGAAGAGTCTCATCAGATCGTCTTCCAGGGAAATGTAGAAACGGGACTCACCCGGGTCTCCCTGACGGCCGGAACGACCACGGAGCTGATTGTCGATACGGCGGGACTCATGACGCTCGGTGCCGATGATCTTTAAGCCGCCGGCAGCTTTTGCCACATCATCCAGCTTGATATCGGTACCACGGCCGGCCATGTTGGTCGCGATGGTAACGGCTCCTGCCTCGCCGGCATGGGCTACGATTTCTGCCTCGAGCTCATGGAACTTCGCATTTAAGACCTGATGCGGAATTCCCTCGCGGCGAAGCATTTTGCTGATCAGCTCAGAAGTCTCAATGGTGATGGTACCAACCAGAACCGGCTGGTTCACGGCATGTGCCTCTTTGACTTCCTCTACGACTGCGTGGAATTTCTCTTTTTTCGTCATGTATACGGCATCGTCCATATCCACACGGATGACCGGGCGGTTGGTCGGGATCTCGATAACGTCCATGCCGTAGATGTCACGGAACTCCTGCTCCTCGGTGAGGGCAGTACCGGTCATGCCGGCTTTTTTCTCGTATTTGTTAAAGAAGTTCTGGAACGTGATCGTTGCCAGAGTCTTACTCTCTCTTCTTACTTTTACGTGCTCTTTTGCCTCGATTGCCTGATGCAGACCATCGGAATAACGGCGGCCCGGCATGATACGGCCGGTGAACTCATCGACGATCAGAACCTCGTCGTCTTTGACTACGTAGTCCTTGTCGCGGTGCATCAGATAATTGGCGCGCAGCGCCAGGATCACGTTGTGCTGGATCTCCAGGTTCTCCGGATCGGAGAGGTTCTCGATATGGAAGAAGTTCTCGACTTTCTTCACACCGTCATCGGTCAGGGTAACGAATTTGTCCTTCTCGTTGACGATGAAGTCTCCGGTCTCCTCGATCTCCTCGCCCATGATCGCAGTCATCTTGGTCATCTCGCCGCTTGCCTCGCCGCGCTGCATCTGGTGTGCCAGAATATCTGCGGTCTCGTACAGCTTGGTGGATTTGCTGCTCTGTCCGGAAATAATCAGAGGTGTTCTTGCCTCGTCGATCAGGACGGAGTCGACCTCGTCGATGATACAGTAAGCAAGCTCTCTCTGTACGAGCTGCTCTTTGTAGATCACCATGTTGTCACGCAGGTAATCGAAACCAAGTTCGTTGTTGGTGATGTAGGTGATGTCGCATGCATACTGCTGGCGGCGCTCATCGTTCTTCATATCGTTCAGAACGACACCGACGGTCAAACCGAGGAATCTGTGGACTTTGCCCATCCACTCAGCATCTCGGTTTGCCAGGTAATCGTTGACGGTAACGACATGCACGCCCTTGCCGGCGATAGCGTTGAGGTAGCCGGCCAGCGTGGAGACCAGGGTCTTACCTTCGCCGGTCTTCATCTCGGCAATATGACCCTCATGAAGCGCCATGGCGCCGATGAGCTGTACGTCAAAGTGGCGCATGCCCGTGATGCGCTTGGAAGCCTCACGCACGGTGGCAAAAGCCTCGGGGAGCATGTCGTCGAGCGACTCGCCGTTGGCGTAACGCTCACGGAACTTATCGGTCTGGGCGCGGAGTTCCTCCTCGGTCATCTTCTCAAACTGGGGCTCAAGACCGTTGATCTGGTCGACGATCTTGTAGTAGCGCTTAAGGTCCTTATCGGATCCAAAGGACAGCAGCTTTGACATGAATCCCATGTGGTTTTCCTTTTTGGCCATCGCCCACGCCATGCAGCCTCGGGCGAGTTAAACACAGATAAATGTACTTTAGCCAAACAGGACGCGGCCTATACGGTCGACCTCGACCGCCACGTAATAACTACGACCAACCTGCCAAAAAGGGACAGGTTTATTTTGGCAGGTTATATCTGGGAAAACGCTGCCACTCTGCAATTTGGCGCAAGCTAACCCGTCCCCTTCGCACCAATCTGGTGCAATGGGGGCAGGCTCGTTTGCACCAATAAAAGAAAAGGGCCGCGTACCCAAACGGATGCACGGCCCTTATGCCATGAATGCGAGCGATTCCGCGGCGAGCTATTTACTCAGCAGCCTCGGTGGTCTCGGCCTCGGCAGCGGCCTCCTCGACGGGAGCCTCTGCGGGAGCCTCGGCGGCCTGCTTGGCAGCCTCCTCGGCGAACTTAGCGGCACGCTTAGCCTTCTCGGCAGCCTTAGCCTCAGCGGCGGCCTTGCGAGCAGCCTCGGCCTCAGCAGCCTTGGCGGCCTTGGCAGCCTTGGCCTCCTCAGCCTTCTTGAGCTGGGCGGCAGCGGCGCCACCGAACTTGTCGGCGAAGCGCTGGACGCGTCCACCGGTGTCGACGAACTTCTGCTGGCCGGTGTAGAACGGGTGGCACTCGTTGCAAAGCTCGACCTTCATCTCGGACACGGTAGCGTGCGTCTTGAAGGTGTTGCCGCAGGAGCACGTCACCGTGCACTCGACATACTGGGGATGGATACCCTGCTTCATGGTAGGACTCCTTATTGGTCAGGCGCTGGTTACCGATCAGCGCATAAGGCGTCTTGGTTTCCGACCAAGACAACAAACTCGGCTATGGTACCACGGCGCCGCGTGTCCCACAAAAGGTTCACGGTCTTTTCGGCACAGCACGAACTGGCCCTTGAATATCAACTATCATCCGAACACTCCCCCACATTCATCCTTCGTATGTATCGAGGTATTCCTGCTTGAGCGTCTGCGAGGACGACTTGATCTTTTCCACGAGCGTGCCGGCCTCGATGAAGTAGAACGAGTCGGTGAGGTCTGCCAGGTCGTCGAGCAGATGGCTTGAGATGAGCACGCTTCGTCCCCGCGCCACCTCGCTGCGCATCGCGTCGCAGGAGGTTTTCCGCTTTCCCGGATCGAGGCCGTTCAGCGGTTCATCGAGGATGAGGTACGGGCAACCGGTCGATATCGCCATGGCAAGCTTTACCTGCTGCTTCATTCCTGTCGAGAGTTTACGGGTCGGCTTGTCGAGATATGAGGAGATTCCGAGGGAGCTGCAGAGCGAGTCGATGTCGGTGGCCGATTTCCACGCCTCCCTAACGAAAGCAAGGTGCTCGAGGGCCGATAGCGTGGGATAGAGATCCGTGCCGCCCGAAGAGCTCAGGTAGACGAGTTCTGCAAATTCGGCTGATCGACGTTGGCAGATTCCGTCTGCCGCCAGGCTTCCCGAGTGGATACGGGTGGGAAATTGGCCCGACAGCGCTTCAAGAAGGGTGGTTTTCCCCGAGCCGTTGGGGGCAATGAGGCCCGCCGCCGTTCCCGGGCTCAGGAAAAGCGATCCGATTGAAAGTATCGTCGTGCTTCCGTATCCCACGCTCGCGTCCAGAAGCTCGAGCCCATGGTGCTTTTTCGCGGGTCCAGGCTGTTTGGGCGAACGCGTCACAACGGCGCCGACCGCGAAAAGGACCGCGACGTATACCAGGGCCACGGCAAG
>USHT01000170.1 GCA_900554455.1 uncultured Collinsella sp. | reverse complement strand
CGAGCCGCATGGACCGCGGCGAGCTACGGCAGCAGTTTGGCATGGTGCTGCAGGACGCCTGGCTGTTCGACGGCACGATTGCCGAGAACATCGCCTACGGCTGCCCCGAGGCGACGCACGATGAGATCGTGGCGGCCGCACGCGCCGCGCAGGTCGACTTCTTTGTACGTACCATGCCGCAGGGCTACGACACGCGCGTGGCCAACGATGCCGAAAGCATCAGCCAGGGCCAGCGTCAGCTGCTGACCATCGCACGCGTGCTGCTCAACAACCCGGCGATTCTCATCCTGGACGAGGCGACGTCGAGCGTGGACACGCGCACCGAGCTTGCCATCGGCCGCGCCATGGATGCGCTTATGCGCGGGCGCACCAGCTTTGTGATCGCGCATCGCCTGTCGACGATCGTGGACGCCGACCTGATCTTGGTCATGGATCACGGCAACATTATCGAGCAGGGCACGCATAAGGAGCTGCTGGCTGCCGAGGGCGCTTATGCCGACCTCTATCTGAGTCAGTTCGCATAATGTGACAAAGGGACAGTCCCGCATGTCGCATCAACGCAAAGGCGCGCCGGGGATGAATTCCCTGGCGCGCCTTCTTGTGTTGATGCGGGCTTGTGCCGTTCGCAGCCCTAGCGTTCGTCCGCGAGCTTGGCGACGAGGGCCTTGAGCTCGGCCACCTCTCGCTCGAGTTCTTTGACGCGGCGGGCATTCTCGGTGATACCCTGGCGGTTGAGGGCGGACTGCTCGGCGGCGTCATCGGGCATGTACTCGCGATGCTGCTTGGCGTCGAAACTCTCCTCGAACACGCGGCAGCCGTTGCGCTTGATGATGCGTCCCGGCACGCCCACGACGGTGCAGTTGTCGGGCACGTCCTTGACGACAACCGAGTTGCCGCCGATTTTGACGTTGTTGCCGATGCGGATGTTGCCGAGCACCTTGGCGCCCGTGCCCACGGTGACGTTGTTGCCCAGGGTGGGGTGGCGTTTGCCGGTCTCGTTGCCGGTACCGCCGAGCGTGACGCCCTGATAGAGCACGCAGTTGTCGCCCACGATGGTGGTCTCGCCGATGACGACGCCCATGGCATGGTCGATAAAGAAGTGCTTGCCGATCTGTGCGGCGGGATGAATCTCGACGCCGGTGATGTGGCGGGTGATTTGCGAGAGCACGCGGGCGAGCGAGCGATGACCGTGCTCCCAGAGCCAGTGCTCGGGTACGTGGTTCCACTTGGCATGCAGACCGGGGTACGAAAGGAAAATGACCAGGCCGTTTTGCGCGGCGGGGTCCTGTGCCTGGACGGTCTTGATGTCCTCGCGAATGGTATTGATAAAGCTCACCGGCCGCCCTCCCTTAGCGCCATGGCAATGCGATTCAATAAAGTATAGCGATTCGCTAGGGATTAGGAAGGACAATCTTAGCGGCATTGCGCGACAGGCGTCAGTTATGCAAACTTGCTGGTAATGGAGTCATGCTTTTGTGGGGTTGCGCACGAGGGGGCACCGCAACCGTATACTGGTCAACTTGGACGTATCCGCGCCCACAACTGAGAGGTTTTACTTCATGGGTTTCATTAATTTTATCGCCGAGCTGCTCAAAGATCCGCGCACCGCGATTGCCAGCTGGATCGCCGCCGGCCCGCTTATGGCCTACGGCTGCGTGTTCCTGATTATCTTCATTGAGACAGGCGTGGTGTTCTTCCCGTTCCTTCCCGGCGATTCACTGCTGTTCGCCTCGGGTTTCTTTGCCCACAATGGCGGCTTTAACATCGTGGCGCTTCTGGCTACCGCATGGGCCGCTGCCATTTTGGGCGATCAGTGCAATTTTATGATCGGTCACTTCTTTGGCAAAAAGATCATCGCCTCGGGCAAGGTTAAGGCCATGACGCCCGAGCGCATTAAAAAGTCCGAGGACTTCTTGGACAAGTGGGGCCACCTGGCTATTTTCCTGGGCCGTTTCTTCCCGTTTATCCGCACCTTTGTGCCCTTTATCGCCGGCATGGGCGGCATGCACTGGCGTAACTTCGTTATCTTTAACGTGCTGGGCGGCATTACCTGGTCAACGCTCTTTACGCTGCTGGGCTACTTCTTTGGCGGCATTCCCTTTGTGCAGGAGCACTTTGAGCTGCTGATTATCGGCATCGTTGCCGTGTCGATCATCCCGACCGTGGTCGGTCTGGTCAAGGCCAAGCTGGGCAAAAAGAACGCGTAGCTCGAGCCAGCGCGCAAACCGTGCAGTTGAGGCCCGTCACCGTTTACGGTGGCGGGCCTCTTCAGCTTCGGTCAAATGAAATTACTTTAGTTAGTTAAAGAAAAACGTTTTATCCGACGCGCGTGCGGAGTACAATCTCGTGCATGCGAATCGACGTGCCATCGGCTTTGATGCTGTTCGCGTGTCCCGTCCGGCTCTACGCTCCGGGCGTGCGACGTTGCGACGCGGTCGGCCTCGGTCCTTGCGTGCGGGTTCGCGAGTTTGCAACTGTGTATGTAAGGAGCGACATATGACTGTCGAGAAGAAGGATATCGATTGGGGTAGCCTCGGCTTTGGCTACATGAAGACCGATTACAGCTACGAGGCCCATTGGAAGGACGGCGAGTGGGACGAGGGTGGCCTGACCACCGACCACACCCTGCACGTCTCCGAGTGCGGCGGCATCTTCCATTACTGTCAGGAGGTCTTTGAGGGCCTGAAGGCCTACACCGCCGAGGACGGCAGCATCGTCTGCTTCCGTCCCGACATGAACGCCGAGCGCATGTACAACTCTGCGCAGCGCCTCGAGATGCCCCCGTTCCCCAAGGACAAGTTCGTTGAGGCCGTCAAGCAGGTCGTCTCTGCCAACGCCGCCTGGGTTCCGCCCTTCGGTTCTGGCGCGACCCTGTACGTGCGTCCGTTTATGATCGGCTCCGGTGACGTGATCGGCGTGGCTCCCGCTCCTGAGTACACGTTCCGTATTCTCGTGACCCCGGTCGGTCCGTACTTTAAGGGTGGCCTCAAGCCCGTCAAGCTGCGCGTTTCCGAGTATGACCGTGCGGCACCTCACGGCACCGGCAACATCAAGGCCGGCCTGAACTACGCCATGTCCCTCAAGCCCACGATGGAGGCTCATCGCGAGGGCTATGCCGAGAACCTGTATCTCGACTCCGAGTCCCGCACCTATGTCGAGGAGACCGGTGGCGCCAACGTCCTGTTCGTGAAAGAGGATGGCACGCTCGTCGTTCCGCAGTCGCACACCGACTCCATCCTGCCCTCCATCACCCGTCGTTCGCTCGTTCAGGTCGCTCAGGACCTGGGCATGACCGTTGACCAGCGTCCCGTCGAGTGGGCCGAGGTCAAGGCCGGTACCTTTGTGGAGTGCGGCCTGTGCGGCACCGCTGCCGTCATCTCCCCGGTGGGCGAGATCGACAACAAGGTTTACGGCGCCGACGAGACCGTGGCCTTCCCGGCTGGCTACACCGAGATCGGCCCTGTGATGAAGAAGCTTCGCGAGACCCTGACTGGCATCCAGTCCGGTGCTGTCGAGGATAAGCACAACTGGGTTTACACCGTCGCGTAAGCTGTCTTAGCTGTCCGGCCCGAGGGCGGCCTTCCCTTCCGGCGCGTCCTCGGACATGAAAGAACCTCCGCTGCGTACTTCGTG
>USHT01000169.1 GCA_900554455.1 uncultured Collinsella sp. | reverse complement strand
CATTCGCAAGTTCCAGCCAACGCCCGTATCGCCCGACACCATCCGCGCTATCGTCGCCGTCGCCGCGTATGCGCCCAGCTGGAAGAATTCCCAGACCACCCGCTACACCCTGCTGACCAAGCGCGAGGAAATTGACCGTGTAGCGGACGAATGCACGATGGGCTTTCAAAAGAACATCGATACCCTGCACGGTGCGCCCGCGCTGGTTGTCCTCACGACCGTGAACGACCGCAGCGGCTACGAACGCGACGGCTCGTTTAGCACCAGCAAAGGGACGCACTGGCAGTCCTTCGATGCGGGGCTGGCGGCGGAAGCCTTCTGCGTCGCCGCGCATGATGCGGGGCTTGGCACGGTCATCCTCGGCATCTATGATGAAGCGAAGGTCAAGGAAGTGCTGAATCTGCCGGAAACGGAGAGTGTGTCGGCGCTGATTCCGATTGGCGTGCCTGCGGAATCTCCTGCCGCCCCCAAGCGCAAGGATGTTTCGGAACTTCTGCGCATTCGATAACCGTTTGACAAAAATCAGCCAATTCGCGCTTGTACTCAACTGCCCGTTGTGCTATGATAAAGGAAATGAATGACCCGCCTGGGGTCACAGGGAAAGGAGTTCCCCATGATGAATCTGAACGAAACTGCGGCGCGTCACGGCTTTTGCGTTGACCGTGTGCGTGAAAGCGAAGAGCTGCACGGAAAGATGGTGGAAATGCACCACAAAAAGACCGGCGCACAGCTGGTTTGGGTGGATAACGGCGAGGTGAACAAGACGTTCTGCGTCGCGTTTAAGACCCTGCCGGAGGATTCGACCGGCGTATTCCATATTCTGGAGCATTCTGTCCTCTGCGGCAGCGCCAAGTATCCCGTTCGTGAACCGTTCGTCGAGCTGATGAAGAGCAGCATGGCGACGTTCCTGAACGCGATGACTTTCCCCGACAAGACGATTTACCCCGTCTCCAGCCGCAACGAGCAGGACTTCCTGAACTTGGCGGAAGTGTATCTGGATGCTGTGTTCGCGCCGCGCATCCTGCAAGACCCGAACATCTTCTATCAGGAAGGCTGGCACATCGAGCTGGACGAAAACGGCGCGCCGCTGTACAAGGGCGTTGTGTTCAACGAGATGAAGGGCGCGCTGTCCGACCCCATGAGCGTGCTGGACGACGCCGTCAACGCCGCGCTCTATCCCGACACCGCCTATGCGCACGAGAGCGGCGGCGACCCGCGCGCGATTCCCACGCTCACCTACGAGCAGTTCCTGGACACGCACGCGCGCCACTACAATCCTTCCAACTCTTATATAACGCTCTACGGCGACCTGGACGTGGACCGAGCACTGGCCTTTTTGGACGAGCGCTATCTGTCGCAGCCGAGTGCCGCGAGCCGCCGCATGGACACTGCCGTTGCCGCCGGCGAGGACCCGTCCGCACTGGCGCCCAATCCGCTGGGCGTGCAAGCGCCCGTGACCTGTGAGTATAAGCGCATCGAGATGGCAACCACGCCCGAGAACGCCCTGGTAGGCCTGGGCCTGGTGCTGGGCAGCGCGCTCGACCGCAAGCGCACGATCGCGGCGGATATCCTGTTCGAGGCACTGCTGGGTTCCAACGAGGCACCAGTTAAGAAGGCCATTCTGGCCGCCGGCCTGGGCGGCAACGTGGTGAGCTACACCGCGGCCGAGAGCCTGCAGCCCTACGAGCTCATCATGCTGCAAAACGCGCAGCCCGGCATAGCGCGCGAGCTGCGTCGCGTGTTCCAGGACGCCTGCCGCGACCTGTGCGAGCACGGCGTTCCGCGCGAGCGCCTGGAGGCTATCATCAGCAGCAACGAGTACGACCTGCGCCAGCGCGACTACGGCATCGCCGACGGCGTGGCCATTGCGTGCGACGCGCTGAGCACCTGGCTCTACGATGACGACGCCGCGACGCTGGCGCTCAAGTACGGCCCGGTGTACGAGGAACTGCGTGGCGAGCTGGACGGCAGCTATTTTGAGGACCTGCTGCGCGAGCTGGTGCTGCAGAACGACCACATGGCGTTGGTCGAGCTGGTGCCGGTGGATGCCGCCGAGGGTTCGGAGGGTGCCGAGGCCGCCGAGCTGGCAGCCAAGCGCGATGCCATGACCGATGCCGAGCTGGCCGACGTGGTCGAGCGCACGGCCGCGCTGCGTGCCGCACAGGAGGCGGAAGACACGCCCGAGGCCAAGGCCACGCTGCCGCGCCTGCGCGTGTCCGACATTGGCGAGGCGCGCCCCGAGCCGCCGCTGGTCGTGGACACGACAGCGCCCATCCCCTGTCTGCGCCACGACATCCCCACCAACCGTTTGGCCTACGCCATGCAGTATTTCGACCTGAGCTGCGTCGCCTTTGAGGACCTGCCCTATGTGACGCTGCTCTGCCGCCTGCTCAAACAGCTGCCCACGAGCGAGCACTCGGCCGAGGAACTCGACAACTTGCTCGCTGGCAAGCTCGGCTTTTTGAGCTTTACGACCGAAGTCATGACGCAGCCCGACGTGGACGGCGTGCGCCCCTACCTGCTGGTGAGCGCCGGCGCCCTGTCCGAGAAGATCGATGCGCTGGCGAGTCTGCCGCGCGAGGTATGGTCGAGCACGCTTTTGGCAAACGCCGACGCCGACCGCGTGCGCGACGTGCTCACGCAGATTCGCATTGGGCTTGAGCAAGGCTTTATCAACAACGGCCACTCGGCGGCGCTCGGTCGCGCGATGAGCTACAGCTCGCCTTCGGCCGTGGTGCGCGAGCAGCTTTCGGGCGTTGATTTCTATCTGTTCCTGCGCGATTTGCTCGAGCACTTTGACGAGCGCGTGGACGGGCTGCGTACCAAGCTTGCCGAGCTGGCGGGCCGCATCTTTGTGGCCGACGGCTGCCTAGCGAGCTTTACCGGCAGCGATGAGGACTTTAACGCGTACTGGGCCGCCGCGGGCGACTTGGGACTGGGAGCTGGCGACGGCGCCGATGCCGGCCGCGACGCGCTCGCGGTGCCGGCGCCGTGCGACCGCCACGAGGCTTTCGTGATCCCCAGCGACATCTGCTTTGCGGCAAGCGCGTGCGACCCGCGTCGCCTGGGCATTGACGTGACAGGCGCTTGGGCCGTGGCTGCCAACGCGCTCTCCTACGATTACCTGTGGAACGAGATTCGCGTGAAGGGCGGTGCGTACGGCTGCGGATTCCGCGCAGCCGGCGAGCGTCAGGCGGCGTTCTACACCTACCGCGACCCGGCAATCGACCCCTCGATTGAGCGCGTGGAGCGCGCGGGTGCATGGCTTAGCAGCTTTGAGCCCGACGAGGCCGCCTTTGAGGGCTTTATCGTGAGCTGCGTGAGCGGCATGGACGCGCCGGTGAAGCCGTACGCGCTCACCAAGCGCCGCAACACGACCTACCTGGCCGGGCTCGATCCACATGCACGCGAGGAGCGCCGCGCCCAGATGCTCGCCGCCACGCCCGGTGAGCTGCGCTCGCTCGGCGCCGACGTGACGCGCATCGCAGCCGTCTCACCCACCTGTGTCTTTGGCGGCCGAGACGTCATCGCCAAGAGCAACGCCGGCTTTAACGTCATCGACCTGATGGGCTAACGCACAAAGGTAGATTTTTGGGACATGCCTAAAAATCTACCTTTTCTTTTCCGCCGCTTGGGCGGGGCAGCTCAGCCCTTCCCACCAGTTTTGTCTCGATCTGT
>USHT01000168.1 GCA_900554455.1 uncultured Collinsella sp. | reverse complement strand
AGTGTCTCCCCTTCGATGTATTCCATAACCACGTTGAGCTCGTCGCCCACACGACGACAATCGACGATTCTGGGCAGGTGCTCAAAACGCCTGCCTGCCCGCTGAGCGGCAAACAGACGCCCGTATGCCCCGCCGATTTGAGCCGAAGCATCGATGCGTTTACGGACAAAGGGGCCGAGCGAGCCACCGCCGGCTCCTTCAAAGTACACGAGCTCGGTTGTTTCAACGGACGAGCGCTTAAGTACACGCTCCGCGATAGCTGTCGTCGCGATCGAGCGACGTCAGGTGCTCGGCAAGCGCTGCGGTCAGCTCGTCATCGGAATATGTTGGGGTCTGAGTATCCATAGCCTCCATCATAGCGCAGGGCGCAGACACCCCATGGCATCCGCGCCCCGTTCGTTTACATCATTGTTCGGCAGCTCCGCCGGCTCAGATATCAGCCGTTAACTCACCGTCTCCTCGCCAAAGCGATACAGCTCCTCGTTGACCTTTTGGAGGCTGCACCCGCGATCGATACAAAAGATGACAATCGCATCGCGA
This sequence comes from uncultured Collinsella sp., assembly GCA_900554455.1. GTDB lineage: Bacteria > Actinomycetota > Coriobacteriia > Coriobacteriales > Coriobacteriaceae > Collinsella. Next base: position 3,149 of record USHT01000168.1, on the reverse strand, counting down.
CGGTCCTTACAGTTGAGGACGCTTACCCCGGCAGCCGTCAGAGCGCGGTTGGTCTCCTTGAGCGTCAACGCCATCGCAAAGGCAATCTGCAGCACCTTATTGCGGCTTGGGTGGCGCGCACCGGTAAAAATCTGATAGCCAAAGGTCTCGTTGAGGTCGGCCATGCGCACCACGCGCGAGCGCTCTAAGCCCTTTTCCTGCAGCAGCTGCTTAAGGTAGTCCGAAAGCGACGGGGCGACAAAGTCGTGTTCTTTGATATAGCCATCGATGTTTGGCGCGTCGAGAAGCTCATTGAGTAATTCGTCAGTCAGCTTTTTATCGGGCATACGACTTCACCTCCCCCAGCGCATGCAACATGCTAGAAACCGCTCACATCCGAGCGCTCCCAACTGGCGACCTGATCGGGAGACGCCGTGCCCAGCGCCTCGAACTTCCAGGAGCCGCCCGCCTTCAGATGATTGGTGTTTGCAAGAGCCGTACCGACCTGGTTGCCATCAGCATCATACAGAACATACTCAATCTGAATGTAGCTCTTTTCCTTGTCCGTGTTATTGGTCAGCGTGCCCGTGATCTTATAGGTAAACTGATTGGAAGTGTCTTCAGCCTCGTCAGCAATGGTATACGGTTCTTGCGGTTCTTTTTGCTCCTCAGCCTGCTGCGTCGTCTCGGCAGGTTTTGCCGAATCGCTCGCAGGCGAATCGGTTGAGTTGCCGCCCATAGAGCCCACGGCACCGACAATAACCAGCACCACGATGACGCCTAGGACAATCTTGCCGATCGGCTTCTTTCCCTCTTTTGCCATTATTCATCCTTCCTACGATCCGGCTACCGTGCCGGCACACAGCACATCGTAGGAAGGATTGAACTTGAATTCATTAGCTGAGAGCTAAGGCTGCGGTAAACGGCCAATGCAGTTATCCAAACGCCGAGCAAACGCACTTTGCGCGACCGTCTGCCGGCAGTGCGTCAACCCACCGTGACGGATTCCCCGGTAAAGGCACTGATCATCAACAGGACAAAGAAAACAAGGTAGCTGGCACTCAGCAGGTACGCAATGATCAGAAAGACGACCCAGCCGACATTGGTTTTACCGTCGGCACGGCGTTGCTCGCGATTACGGCAAAGCCAAATCGTCACGCCAATGGCCACAATCGGCAACACGAGTGCCGCTGCTGCCAACCCGGCAAGCGCAAACATCACGCCAATGCTGACAGCGATGACCGGAAGCAGCAGCAAACCGCACCCGCATCCACCCGGACTATATACGGCAGACTGTCGGCGTCGCCTCATCGTCACTCCATCACAAGCAATCGTTTGTAGACATCGAGGCCTTTGAGAAGAATCTCCTCGTCAAAGAGCATGGTATCGGTATGCAGAGCGCTCATCGCATAGGCTGGGCAGTCATCAGCGTCGATCGGGTTTTCTTGTCCTTCTGGCACGCCCGTGCCCAGCAAGAAGAACACGCCCGGCAGATGGCGTTGATAGAACGCGAAATCCTCGGCGATCAGCAGCGGCTCGTCCACAAGTTGCAGCTCGGACAAGGCAGGCGCAATGCGGGCAAACAGGTCAGGATCGTTGTCGACCGGCGGGTACCCTTCGGCAAAGTCCAGGTCATACGTGCAGCCCGTCGCGGCACAGGCCTCGTCCAGCACGCGGCGTACGCCTTCGCGCGCACGGTCGAACATATCGTCCGTAAATACACGCAGGCTGCCGGCGACGTGCGCCTCCCCCGCCACCGCATTGCAGACCGTACCGGCCTGCAGCAAGCCGAACTTACCGATGCAGGGCTCATCGTCGCCCAGCCCGTCCATCAGCTCGCGCTCGGCAACCAAAAACTTCGCTGCCGCCAGGGCCGCATCGTGCGACTCCTCGACCGGCACGCCGTAGGTCTTGGCGATATGGATGCTCGCTCCGTGGATGTGGATATGCGTCTCGCTCGAGCGCGCCAACAGTGGGCCAGAACAGCTCGCCAGCGTACCGGCGGGCAGGTCGGGCCAAACATGAAACCCAAAGATGCGGTCGACACCATAGCGCTCGAACACGCCGCTTTCGCACACCGTCTTTGCGCCACCGGTCGTTTCCTCGGCAGGCTGAAACACAAAGAGCACGTTGCGCTTAAGCGTACCCGGCTGCTCGCGAATCGTACGGTCCACATTGGTTGCAGCGGCAAGTGCCATAGCCATATGCCCATCGTGGCCACAGGCATGCATCTTGCCGGGATGCATCGAGACGAAAGCCGCGCCCGTCGCCTCCTCGATGGGCAGCGCGTCCATATCGGCACGAATCGCCATAGCATGCGAGGCGCCCACGCCAGCATCGAAAAACGCACAGACACAACTCGGACACGGATGAACTACCTCGCAGGCGAGCGGCGCCAGCACGTCCTCGATATAGGCAATGGTTTGCGGAAGATCGAAATCGAGCTCCGGAATGCGATGGAGATCGCGTCGATAGCGACGGAGTTCTTGGAGCTCGGTCATAGAGGGTCCTTTCGTGGAGCGCATCAGTTGTCATCTATTGTGACGCAGGATTGTTGTGTGCATGTTTCTAGCATACCGCTGCATTTTTTAAACGTTATATACAAATACTCTTGTTTGATAAAGTGCTTCGTGGTAGGGTCTGTACCACTTTGATAGAGGCGCGGGCACGATGATCCGCGGGCGAGTCGGCAGACTTTGACCCCGTGGGGAGGCGAAACCCGCCGAACTGGGTTTTTCGGGCACGAACAGCCTGGTGGGCCTGCTGGAAACACCCGCAGGACTGTCTGCAGCAATGCGGGAGCGCTATCCGGACATTGGGTCCACGCTATGCGGATTCGATGCGCAGATGGCGCCGTCTGGATAGCGAGGTTTACGGGACATGGCATTGACCCCCAACGAAGCGTATGCGGCCAAGCAGCCGTTTGTGGACAAGGAGACGCTCGAGCATATCGTCGAGCAGTTCCCCACGCCGTTTCATCTATACGACGAGGCGGGCATCCGCCGCAACATGCAAGAAGTGCGCGACGCCTTTGCATGGAACCCGGGCTTTAAGGAATACTTTGCCGTCAAGGCCAATCCCAACCCGGCGCTCATCTCCATTCTCAACGAATACGGCTGCGGCTGCGATTGCTCGAGCTATACCGAGCTCATGATTGCCCGCTCGCTGGG